>DATATI010000043.1 GCA_036268875.1 Polyangia bacterium
GGCTCTCCTGACGTTCGAGTGGGTGCGTGAGACGCGGCTGGTGGCGTGAGTTGTCGACGGTGACGGTGCGCTCGGGCGCGTCCCCGGAGGTGGCTGAAAAGTGCGCATGCAGGAGGCGGTACCCTGCGGCTTCTTGACGACCACGGAGCCACCACCCGCATGCGCGCCACGACGTTACTTCGAATCATGTTTGTGTTGAAACTGACCCGCGTGACCCGAGCGAGCACCGGCCCGTTTGGCATCGTGGCCACCGTGGCACCGGCGACCCGCGTGCCGATCTGCTCGGGCTGCATGCACCGCGCGCGATGGGCCTACGACAGGGACCGACGCGAGTGGCGCCACCTGGATGCCAGCGGGATGGAGACCACGCTGCGCTATGACCTGCGGCGCGTCGATTGTCGTCGCTGCGGCGTGCGTACCGAGTTGGTGCCATGGGCGGACACGGGCTCGCGGTTCACGCGCGACTTCGAGGACCACGTCGCCTACCTCGCCCAGGGCACGGACCGCACGACGGTCGCCACGACGATGAGGATCGCCTGGAGGACGGTGGGCAGCATCGTCGCCCGCGTCGTCGCTCGCCTGCGCTCGGGCGACAGCCTCGACGCCTTGGAGCATATCGGCGTCGACGAGCTGTCCTATCGGAAACACCACGAGTACATCACCGTAGTGCTCGACCACGGCGCCGGCCGCGTCGTCTGGGCGGCGCCGGGAAAGAACGCGGCGACGCTCAAGGAGTTCTTCGCCGCGCTCGGAGCTGCGCGGTCCGCGAAGCTCAAGACGGTCACCATGGACATGTCGCAGGCGTACATCAACGCCGTGCGCGCGTGCGCCCCGAACGCGCGCATCGTGTTCGATCGCTTTCACGTCCAGCGACTCGCACACGACGCCCTCGACGAGGTTCGGCGCGACCAAATGCGCAAGCTCGTCGGTACCGACGAGGGCAAGTCGATCAAGAAGACCCGCTGGGCGCTGCACAAGAATCCCTGGAACCTGACCGGCCTCGAACACGACAGGATCGCGCAGGTGCAACGCGCCAACCGGCCGCTCTACCGCGCCTATTTGCTCAAGGAGTCGCTTGCCGGGATCCTCGGGCGCCATCAACTCCACGTCGCCCGCACCAAGCTCCACGAATGGATCGCGTGGGCAGCACGATCGCGACTCCCCCCGTTCAAGAAGCTCGCGAAGACGATCCGCCGACACCTCGACGGCATCCTCGGTCACATCGCGACTGGGCTCAGCAACGGTCCCGTCGAGGGCCTCAACGGCAAGATCAGAACGATTACCCGCCGCGCCTACGGCTTTCACAACGCCGGCAACCTCATCGCCTTCATCTTCCTCTGTTGCACCGGGCTCATCCTCCGTCCCGTCTTCAAGACGCCCGTTTCACACCCACTCGAATGTTAGGAGAGCCAGAAATGCTCATGCGCGCGGTCGCCTTCGCCTTCGCCCTCACGGCGACGGTGGCGACGTCAGCCGTGGCGGCGACGCCGGCGATACCGGACATGCCGACGGCATTCGTCACCGATCGCGCCGGGCTCTTGTCGGCGAACGTCGTCGGCAAACTGTCCACGCGCCTGGCGGCCTATCAGACCGCCACTGGACATCAGATCCTGGTCTACGTCGACCATACGACGGCGGGTATCCCCATCGAGGATTGGGCCACGAAGGCTTTTGAGAAATGGCGCGTGGGCCGACGCGGCTTCGATGACGGCGCCATTGTGTTTCTCTTCGTTGACGATCGACGCCTGCGCATCGAGGTGGGCTACGGACTTGAAGGCCAAGTGCCCGATGCTCTGGCGGGACGAATCATCAATGAAGAGATTGCCCCTCGATTGAAGGCGGGCGATGGCGACGGCGCGGTGACCGCCGGAGTCGAGAGCCTGATCGCCGCCATCGGCGGTGACCCCGGTGGGGCAGCGAATCAAGGTCCGTTGCCCACACCAATTCCCGGTTGGTTGTTGGTGGTGGGCGGCATCTTGGTGGCGCTGATGATCGGCGGTTTGGTCACGCATCCCGCGCTGGCGGCCTGGTTGCTCATCAACATCGCTTCCGGGCGGGGCGGTCGAGGCGGGGGCTTTTCCGGTGGTGGATTCGGGGGCGGCGGATTTTCGGGCGGCGGCGGCCGCTCCGGTGGCGGGGGCGCGTCGGGATCATGGTGACGCCGCGACAAATCCACGGGATCGACGTGGCCCTGGTGAAGGCGGCGATCTGCCGCGCGGAACGCCTGACCTCAGGTGAAATTCGCGTCGCGGTGGCGCGGTACTATTTCTGGGGCAAGGTTGATCGCGCCGCCCAGCATGCGTTCAAGCGCTTGCGGATCGCCCACACCCGACAGCGAAACGGCGTCCTGATCTTCGTGGCGCCGCGGCGCCGTCAGCTGGCGGTGATCGGTGACGTCGGGATCAACGCGCGGGTGCCGGCGGCGTTCTGGCGCGAGCTGGTGGACACCGTCGGCGCTCATTCAAAAAAGGGAGATCTGACCGCCGGTCTGGTCGACGCGGTGGCGCGGGTGGGGACGATTCTGGCGGAGACCTTCCCCCCGTTGCCCGGCGTCAACGTGAACGAGCTTCCCGACACCGTGGTCGCGTTGCCCTAAGCGCCGCCGACGCGATTGGTCTGTTCGGCGAAAGAAGAAACCCGCAGCCGCCCAGATGGCCGGAACATGAGCTGCCTGGCAAAGCCACAAGACCTCCTCCTGCAGTTCGGCCAGGCGCTCGAATCCCACTTCGACCGTCAGATCGCCCCGCGCGATCATGACGGCCAGGGGAGGCCGCCGCAGTCCCTCGATGAGAACGCCGGGAAGGTTCTCGAAGCCCGGGCACTCCGCCCGCAGGGAGCAAGGGATGAACGGCGTCCTTCACCGCGCGTCTTATGGTCTGATGGCGACCTTCATGACGCCGTCGCGCTGATGCGCGAAGAGATCGTAGGCGGTCTCGATCTCCGCCAGTCGGAAAGAATGCGTGACCAGATCGCAGAACGGGAATCGCTTGGCGGCCACGATGGACATCAGTCGACGCATGCGTTCTTTACCGCCCGGACACAGCGACGTCACGATGGTGTGATCGCCCAATCCGGCCGCGAACGCGTCCAGCGGCAGGGTCAAATGCCCTGAATAGACGCCCAGGCTGGACAGGGCCCCGCCGGGACGGATGCTGCGCAGGGCATTCTCGAAGGTCGGACCCGTGCCCAGCGCTTCGATGGCGACGTCCACGCCTCCGCCGGTCAGACGTTTGATCTCGGCCACGACATCTTGCTCCTTGTAGTTCAGCACGACGTCAGCGCCCATCCGGCGCGCCATGTCCAGTCGTTTGGGGACGCTATCGACGCCGATGACCAGCGCCGCGCCACAAAGCTTGGCGCCCGCCGTGGCGCACAGGCCGATCGGTCCTTCGGCGAACACCGCCACGGCATCGCCCAGGCGGACGTGGCCGTGTTCGGCGGCGGAAAACCCGGTCGACATGATGTCCGGGCACAACAGGACCTCTTCGTCAGAAAGCCCGTCGGGGATCTTGGCCAGGTTGGCCTGCGCGTTCGGAACCAGCACGTACTCGGCCTGACAGCCGTCGATGGTGTTGCCGAACCGCCAACCGCCGATGGCCTCATAGCCGTCGCCGCCGTGGCCGCACTGCGACCCTTGCCCTGACAGGCACGCGCGACATTGCCCGCACGGCGTGATGGCGCCGGCGATCACGCGATCGCCGACGGCGTAACCGGTGACACCAGGTCCCAGCGCCTCGATGACTCCCACCGGTTCGTGTCCCACGATCAATCCTTCGCGCACGGGGTACTCGCCCTTCAAGATGTGCACGTCGGTTCCACAGATGGTGGTCAACGTGACCTTGATGAGAGCCTCGCCGACACTCGGTTGCCGACGCGGAACCTCGCGAATACCGATCTTTCCTTTTCCTTGAAATACTGCCGCCCGCATCGTGGTTGCCATGGTGCCCTCCACCGTCGATCTCGTTGCATGGGTGGTGCCACCGCGCAGATTTGCCTTCATTCGCATGGTAGGGCGCAAAAAGCGCCGTGTCGGCGGGCAATCGGCGCAAAACGCGCGCGTTGCCGGCCGGCCGGTGATTTCACGCCCCGGGTCTTGCCTGCCCTTGAAATGACCAGCGCCCCACGAGAGCTCGCGCTTGTCTCCTGGCGTCACTGATGGGTTCGTTCGATCGTCATCGGGGCAGGCGCGCGGCGAAGCTGGGCGCCGTCGCCAGCGACAGGTAGAAGTCGCGCAGACCGACCTGGCCCTGCGCGAGGCTGGCGCGTCCGTCCTCTGCCAGGCAGGTTTGGCCGCCCGCGCCGCCGAAGACGTAGCTGGCCAGGAGGCCGCTCACGCAGTCGGTGACCTCGGGCAGGGCCGCGAGCTTCGTCGCCAGATCTTCAAGGCCATCGAATGCGAGCGTCGTCGCGTCGTCGAGCGCGACGACGGCGTGGGTGTCAAGCGGATACCCGTTCTCGTTCACGCGATAGAGGCCCACGGCGTCGAAGTGCTCGAGCCCGTAGCCGAATGGTTCGAAGAGCTGGTGGCAGGCGGCGCAGCCGCCGTGGGCGTGCTGGGTCTCGTAGCGCTGGCGGGTGGTGTCGGCCGCGGGCGCGTCCTCGACCGCCGGCACGCCCAGCGGCCGCGCCAACGGCTGTCGACACAGGAGCTGCGCGTACACGAAGAGGCCGCGGAACGTCGGCGAGGTGAAGTCGTAGTGCGATCGGCTGGCCAGGATCGACGCTTGCGCGAGGAGTCCAACGCCGCGGCCGGCGGGGCGCTCGACGGCGGCGAAGTTCGTGACGCCCGCGCCGTAGCCATAGAACGTCGCGAGATTGGAATCGAGGAAGGTCGTGCTGGTGGTGAGCAGATCCTTGACGCCGCCGCCGGTGAGGACGACGGCCTCCAGGAAACGCCGGGTTTCCTCGGCCAGGAAGGGCGCGACCAGCGTGGGGAACTCGGCCGCTCCAGCCCGGTCGGCGCCGAGGACGCGTTCGTAGCCCGACCACTCGCGGAAGAACTGCATCAGCGCGTCCTGACCAGGCTGGGTGGCCAGCAGCGCCCGCGCCTCGACCGCGACGGCGTCGGGCGTGTCAAGCGTGCCGCGGCCGGCCTTGGCCAGGAGATCGGGGCCTGGTGTGCTGCCGCCGTAGGTGAAGGCGAGCTCGGTCGCGACCTCGTATTGATCCAGCCTGCCGGTGGCCCCGCCCAATTCGGAGCGGTAGAGGAACGCCGGCGACTGGAGCATGGCGATCAGCGCCCATTTCACGCCGAGCACGAACCCGGCGCGCGCGCCCACCGAGCGGAACGACGCCACCAGCTCGGCGCGCTCGTCGGCCGTCAACGGCCGCCGGTAGAGCGACGGCCCGAAGGTGTCGATGAACGTCCCGCCGCACGCGTCGTCCGCCGTGGTGGCGCAGGGGAGGATCGCCGTCAGGTGCGCTGAATCGGTGACCAGCGCCGCGACGTCCTTCGCCGTCGCCAGGATCTCGCGCGCGGTTTGTTCGCCCACCACCAACGTGCTGGCGTCGTTGCCGAACCCCAGCGGCGAGATCGGGTCGGGTCCGAGGTCGACGCCGCTCCACTGCGCGGCGATGGTCGGGAAAACGTCGCGGATGGCGTTCCCGAGCTCTTGACGCGTGAGCCGCCGCAACGTCGGTGGGGCCAGCTTCGAGGTCGCGCAGCGCGCGCGGGCGCCGTCCAGGCTGGGCGCGACGAGGTTGACGGTGGTCGGATAGGGCGACGCGGGCGCGCCTGGGGTTCCGCCCGCCCCTGAAACGGAATTGTCAAACGAACACGCCCCGAGCGCGCCGCTCAGCAAGCAGCAGAGCGCGACCCGGCACCAACCCGGCGCCGTCACGCCTTGAGCTCCTCGATTTCAGAGACGGCTTGCCCGCCGATGTCGCTCAGCCGCGCGCCCATGGCCGCCGCGATGGTCGCCAGCACGTCGGTGTGCGGCCGTTCGTCCTGCACTTGTACGACCTGGCCTCCGGGCTTGAAGTAACCAGCGCCGCCGCCGATCAGCACCTGCGGCAGGTACGTGTAAAGCGAAGGCAGGCTGCCGATCATGAGCGGCTCGGCGTCGGAGTTGTGGGCGCTACCGTCGGAGATCTCGCTCAAGACGTAGACAATGCTGTTGTCGAGCACCGAGTGGGCCGGGTCGAGCGGATCCGGCTGCGCCAGGACAGCGAGCAGCTTGGCCGCCAGCCGGCCGATGAGCCACTGCTGCGCGCGGGCGTAGGGCTCGCGCGGATCGACGACGTGTGAAAGGCCCAGGTGATGCTCGGCCGGGATGCCGGGGCCGCCCAGAAAGTCGAACCGCAAGTCGCAGCGGGCGAACATCGCCTGCAGCGTGATGACGCGCGCCGCGCCACACACCATCGCGTTCGCCGCGACCTCGAGGTGGGCGTCGAGCACGTGCCCGAACGCGGTCGGGTCTAGCGGGTCGACGCCCGCGAGCGCGCTGGACGCCGGCAGCGTCGGCCGCGTCGGGCACGCCGTGGCGATCGGCGCGGGCGCGGTGGCAAGGCTCCGCAGAGCCTGCCGGTGAATGCCGAGCTTGCTCTGCTCGGCGGCGAGGCCCGTCACGTTTTGCGCGAGGCGCGCGACCTGCGCCTGCGCGAGCGCGAGCGCTTCCTGCTCGAACGCCGTCTCGTCCACGGCGGGCGTCGCGGACGCGCCGCCCGCCGCCGCGCCTCCGAACAGTTCATCGGCTGCCGCCAGCGGGCTTTCGAGCGCCCGGACCCAGGCCCCTCCGTGTTTGGCAAGGTACGAGTCCTGCGTGAACCCATTGGCGGGCGCGTACGGGTAAGCGCCCAGCACGTGGGGCCTGACCCCCAGCGACTTCGCGATCGTGTAGTCGATCGAGTCCACGGTGCCGCCTTCGGGGAAACCCGTCAGCGCCGCGCGGATGGCGTTGTGATCGTGGGCGTCGTTGGCCATCGCAACACCGCGCAACACCGTCACCGACTGGCGATACGGCTCGAGCGGCGAGAAGCCGCCGATGCCGCTGGCGTTGAAGTCGAGCGCGCCGCTTGCTCCCACGGGATCGAAGTGCTCCCACGGCACGCCATGCGGGATGAAGAAGATGAACAGGCGCGGCGGACGCGGGATGGCCTGGGCGCGCGCCAGCCGCGACGAGCGAAAGGCGAGCGGCGCCGCCAGCCCAAGCCCGAGCGCCGCCATCGCCGTCCTGCGCGTCAGATCAGTGCGTTTCGCCATGCCCGGGCTTCCGCATCACTTCTGGGACTGCGAATCGTGACCGGCGTCCTGGCGCTGATCATAGAGCGCGGCGTCCAGATAAGCCTTCGTGTCATTGGCGTCGAGGCGATCCTGGATCGAAGGCTGTCGGCCCAGCGGCCCCAGGAAAAGCATCCAGCGACGCGCGCGGGCCAACAACTGCGGGCGCGGCTTTCCCAGGCGCTCTTCATTGCAGGGTTCAAGACTCCCTGGCCGGCGAAAAGGATAGGCGCGAAGCCCTCAGCGCTGCGGTTTGGTCCCCACCGCCCCGATCAATTCGCCAGGTCCGGCGAAACCGTCGCACGCGCGCAATGGGCTCGCTCCGACCACTACGGCAGCTATCCGCGCAGCTATGCAGTGATGAACGGGAGCGGACCGTCTGCGGACGCGCCGCCGCCCGGCGCCCCGCAAGCCATCGAGGCTGGGTGCAGCTTCAGCTCCATGCAGATCCAGGACGCGCCCGGAGCCAGCCGCCTGGTGGCTTGTCCGCCCGGCTTTTCGACGAAGAGCGGACTGTGGGGCGCCGACGTGTACACCGGCGACTCTGGAATCTGCCGCGCCGCCATTCACGGGGGTTTCATCTCCGACGCCGGTGGAATGGTGGTGGTCGCGCTGGACGTCGATCGCCCCGCCTATCGCGGCAGCGCCCGCAACGGGATCACGTCATCGGACGACGGCAACTTCGCAAAGAGCTTTCGCCTGCAGCGACCCTGACAATCGCTTGTCGGCTGGCGCGGCGTCCGGGATCAGCGCGTCCCGGGCGACAGAAAGAATTCGCTGAGGTGATTCCACCCGCGGGCCCGCGTGGTGGCGCCGGAGACCACGGCGTCGCTCGGTTCTGGTTCGAACAGAATCTTGCGGACGCTGGCTGGGAAAGTCGGGTGTTCAAGAATCGCGGCCCGATCGCTGATGAAATGCGTGCAGCCGAGGGCGCGCAGGCGTTCCGTTTGCGCCACCAGCGTCGCCTCGAAGAAGACCGACGGGCGCGGCAAGGCGATGTCGTACGGATTGAAGAAGCCCTGCCGCGCTAGCCAATCCTGCGCTTGCTCCCACCGCTCGCGGGGCCGCTGCCCGACGATGACCAAAGACAAACCGCGCTGGCGGCCGCGGCGAAAGAAGTCATGGACTCCCGACCAGGCCGGCGCGTCCGCGTGCCAGACGCCGTGGGCTTCGTCGGCGAGCGCGTCCCAGCGCTGGGCTTGGCCCAGGCGCTCCAGGTGCGCGCAAATCTCCTTCGCCCGCGGGAGAACGTCGTCCGTGATGAAGCCGGCTTCGACCGCCAGTCGATGAATCAGGCGATCGATTGCGATGACGACGCCGTCAAAATCGACGCCAATTTTCATGGTCGGGCAGTTTCACACGCCTCTCGACGGATTCCCAGCGCCGCGGCGTAACCTATCGATCGAGTCTCTGCCCCGCTGCGATCAGCCGGGCTGGCACACCGGCGGATCGCCAGTTAGCACGACAGGCCCGGAGGGCAGCCGCTTGCGCCCGTCTTCCACGAGGCGGTTGGTTCGTTCGCAGTCGTGCTCGGCCGCTTGCAGGCTCGCCTCGCAGCGCTGGCGGGTTCGGGCCTGTTGGTGGGCGGCACGACAGCGACGCGCGCCTTGACCGCCCTTGCAGGGGCGCGCCAGATCGGTCGCGGGCGGAAGCGCGTCGCACTGGGTGGCGATCGCGCGCTGGTTGGTGCAAGAGGTGTCCCGTTCTGCTTCCGCCGCCTTGAGCTTGCGTTGCGCTTGCTCGGTCTGTTCGTCGCGGCTGCGCCAGGCGACCTCCTGTCGCTTGGCCTGCGACCGCAGCAGCATCTCGGCGCACGCCTCGGGCGATGAATAGCGCGTGAACGTCGCGACGCGGGCGCGCAGACTTTCGGACAACGGTTCGGCCTGGGCCAAGGCGGCCTGGGCGCGCAGCTCGTCGCCGGCGGCGCGCGCCTCGACCAGCACCACCCCGGGCGCGATCGGTGCGGTCAGCGTGGGCAACGCCTCGGCGGCGCAGGCGCGGACGATGCTGCCCGTGACGCCCGGCAACGCGGTGATCGATCGCAGCTCGCTGGCCACCGCCAGCGTACAGGCCCGTCGCTGTTCATGGCCGGCGCCGTCGACGATGACGTCGGTCCATCTCTGCGGCGCGCCTGGTTCAAGATCGGCGGCCACGCGCGCTTGATACGACAGCGGATGAAACGGCGGCTCGGGCAGCGGTTCTGGTGGCGGCGGCGGACGATGGAACGTGCCGCACGCGGCGAACGAAAGCAGAGCGATGATGAGCCTGGGCTTCACAGTGCAGCCTGGGATGGCGCGCGCGTCGCCAGCCATTCAAGCACAGGTTCTGGTCGCGGCGGGCGCCGAAATGCCACGGCTTCGGACGGCGTCGAGGCCCGCCTCGTCTAATTGTTGCTGCCGCTTGTGGGCGCGTTCCGAGCCGATTAACGTAGGCATTGAGTTGTCGGCGTTGGATCAAGCCGGGATGTGGGGCGTCATCAGATTGTTCTGCTTTTCTGTTGCCGTTTCGCGGGCAGTATTTGCGCTCGCGGTGACCGGCGTGTGTCTCACCGGCTGCAAGGGCGGACCCGCCGGTGAAAGAGACGGCGGTGAAATGTCAGGGCAGACCGTCGACGCGAGTGGCGCGCCGGATACGATCGTCGGCGACGACGAGGGACCGGCCAGCTGCAGCGTGCCCGGCGAGGGGCTGAGCAATTGCGGCCCGAACCAGGAGAGCTGCTGCAAAAGCTTGCCGGTTGTCGGCGGGACCTACAACCGAACCTTCACCGTCATGGCTGGCCAGCCAATGGGACTGGCAGATCCGGCGACCCTCAGCACCTTCCGCCTGGATAAGTACGAAGTGACCGTGGGACGGTTCCGTCGCTTCGTCAGCGCGTGGAATAACGGAGCGGGCTTCACGCCGCCGGCCGGTTCTGGAAAACACACCCATCTGAATGGTGGTTTGGGCCTGGCGAACGGCGGGGCCGGGGGAAGCAACGAATCGGGGTGGATTGCCTCGGACGACAATCGCATCGCGCCGACGGATGACAACCTCGGGTCGTGCCAGGCGTACGCGACCTGGACTCCGTCTCCGTCATCCCAGGAAAAACTTCCCATCAATTGCGTGAACTGGTGGGAGGCGTACGCCTTCTGCATCTGGGACGGCGGCTTTCTGCCCAGTGAAGCAGAGTGGAAGTACGCCGCCGCGGGTGGAAACCGGCAACTGCAATTTCCTTGGGGCTCGACCGATCCGGGAACGGAAAATCAATACGCGATCTATGGTTGTTGCTACCCGGCGGGCGCCGGCAGCTGCACCGACGCGTGGTGCACGGGCGCCGGGAACATCGCGCCCGTCGGGACAGCGAGCCTGGGCGCCGGCCTCTGGGGCCAGATGGATCTGGCCGGAAGTTTTTGGGAGTGGAACTTGGATTTTTATCCCGACGACACTGCCTTCGTCGATCCTTGCACCGACTGCGCCTATTTGACCGCCACCTCCACGCGCATGGTCAAGGTCGGTAACTTCTCCGAAGGTCCCTACTACCTTCCCGTCTGGATTCGCTATGACTACGATCCGTCGAACCGAGAAATTTACCTCGGCTTTCGCTGCGCCCGCGCGCCGTGACCGGCCCGTTCTCAGCTGAAAAAGAACGCGGCGTCGATCGCTTGCAACGCAAACGGACCGGACATAGATATCGGACGGACGCGCGACGAACGACACGCGCGGCTTCCCGGAACCACACCCTGTCAGAAGGAAAGGCGAGCCAAATGAAGAAATTTCTCGTTCTCTACAAGGCACCAAGCACGTCATTCGAGCAAATGATGAAAGCCTCCCCCGAACAGCAGAAGGCCGGCATGGATGCCTGGATGGCATGGGGCAAGAAGGCCGGCGGGAGCGTGGTCGACATGGGGGCGCCGCTGGGCAAGAGCCTGAAGGTCACGCCGGCCGGCGCGTCGCCGACCAAAAATGATCTGGGCGGCTATTCGATCATGCAAGGCGAATCGAAGGAAGCCCTGGCGGCGACGCTGACCGGACATCCACACTTCATGATGCCGGACGGATTCATCGAGATCGTCGAGCTGATGCCCATGCCGGGGATGTGAGTCGCTTCACGCCAGCGCCGCCGCGATCACCTTGCCGGAGGTAATCTCGGCGGCGATGGTGCCGCTGTCCACGCCGGCTGCCGCCAGCATGGTCTGCCCGAAAGAGGCCAGGGTTTGACCGGCGTTGATGTCGCCGCCGGGGTCGCCTTTGCCGGTCTTGGAGTCGATGGACGTCGCGCCATAGTCGTTTTGAACCGGGGCCACCGCGCCGATCACGCCGCCCAAGAACGGTTTGCCGATGGTGATCGACACCTGGTGGTTCGGATTGTGCTGGCGGCCGTCGGTGTTGGCGGGGCCGATGGTCCGGCCGAAGACATTCAGAGAGGTGAACGTAACCTTGTCGGCCAATCCCGCCGCCGCTAGCTGCTGCATCAGCGCGACGATGGTGGCGACGCCCGACACCGTTTGCGTCGTCTCTGTCGCCAGCCCGACGTCCCGGTGATTGTCGCCGCCAAACGGGATGTGAACGGAGATAACCGGTGTGACGTTCATTTGAATCAGCGTCACCGCCGCCAGAATCTGCGAAGTGGCGCTGTTGTCTTTGATCGACGCGAAGGCGTTCAAAAGAGATTGATTGATGTTTCGCACCTGACTTTGCGAGGTCACCAACGAATCGATGTAAGTTCTCTGGGCCGGTGTGGCGCTGGTCTTATACAGATCGTAAAGCTGGCCCAGAGTCTGATCGCGCAGCGGTTGCAGGTTGGTCAAAGGGCCGGCAGCGTTGGTCAGGGTGTCTTTCAAGGCCAAGGCGGGGATGATGGGCAGCGCCGCTCCGTTGTAGGTCAGGCCTTCGGCGGGGGAAGTGGCGCCCACGCAGATCGGCTGGCTTTGGATGGTGCCCAGGCAACCCGCCATGTTGCGGGCCAGCAGCGACGGCAACATCTCGCCGCCGTAGGTGTCGCCCATCAGCTTCAGAACATCCGGCTCTTTCGGGTGAACCGGCGTGTTGGTCATCAGATGCCAGAAGCAGGTCCGGTTCAGCACCGCCTGCGGCAGGGTGCTCCAGGGCGTGGCGGCGGTGAACGACTGTCCGCGGATGGTCAGAGGCGCCGGCGCCATCGCCGGATCCAGGCTGTGGGCGATCTTCGGATCGTCATAGGTGCCCGGGACATTGGCGTTGATTGGATCGCCGCTGCCCAGCGTATTGAAGATGAAATACTGAGCCCGATCTTTCATCGCGCAGGCGGGCGCCGCTGCCGCCAGCGCGCGGCGCGGGTCGAGAAGAAACGACGCCGGCAGGCCGGTGGCCAGCGCGCGCAATCCCACGTAACCGGTCCCGAACAGCGTCGACATGATGGCTTGACGGCGGGTGAGCATGTTGTCGTCTCCTTCAAAGTCCAATGGACACGGCCGACGGTGCCAGGCACGCCGTGACGAAGGCCGATTTCAGGGCGTCCGATGCGCTGGCCCCTTGTTGCTTGGCCGCGGCGAAATGTCCGCTCAGCAGCATGGTGGCCGGAGCGGCCCGCGGATCGGACGGCACCAATCCCATCACCGTGCCGACGAAGTCGGCGATGGCGGCGTCGGGCTCGGCACTGGACCAGTATTTGACGCCGGCAGTTTGCTTCGCCACGCCGACGTCAATGACGGCGGTGGCGATCGCTTCGCAGACGTTCTCGGTTCCGGCGCGATAAAACAGCGTCGATTGATTGGGCAGCACCGGCTCGGTCGAACCGCGGCCGTAACCGTCGGACGGCATGCCGGTCACGATCTGGGGAACCACGCCCGCCAGCTGCTTCTTGGTGACGGCGTCCAATCCGCAGACGTCGACGAAGCCCAGCCGGTTGTCCAGCGCCGCGCAAAAATGATCGCGCCGGGACACGGCGATAACTTCACCGGTGGTGGTGCTGGTTTGGGTGGGCGAGGCGTTGGTGACCAACGGCGATGCCGCCAGTTCCTTGACCAGCGCGCTCCACGAGTAGCTCGACGTCTTGAAGACGTCGACCACGCGCAGGAACTCGGGATCGGTGGTGTCGCAAGCGGTGGAGTTCAGGTAATAGCAAAGCTTCTGCACCCAGGCCGAGGCGAACAAAGGATGCTGGGCCAGGGCCATTGCCATGTCGCCGGTGCTATTCACGGGTTGGGTGACGCCGCGGAAAGAGAACATGCCTTTTTGGGCGGTGAAGGCCGCGTCTAGCTGTGAGTGGTAATTCCACGAATAAGTGGCGGCGAAAATCGACCGCAGCGGATCCAATGTCTGATGACAGTAAAGACAGTTGGCCGATCCGGCGTGAGCGGCGTCCAACCCCGGATTGCCCGGTGTCACCGTGGCGTCGGTGCCGTCGACCGACGAACCCAGGGCGACGATCAACGTTTGATTCATGGTCACGCGCATCTGGTTGCTGATGTTGGTCTGCCAGTTGGCAAAGAAGGCCGGCGTGCTGAAGAACCCCACCCGCGGGACCGACAGCACCAGCTCGGTGGCGGTGCGCAGGGCGGGCAGGTCATAGAATTTCGTCGCCGCCTCGCCGGCGGCGGGTGGCCGGATGGTGACCATCGACCAATCGCTGAAATCGCTGGCGGCGGCCAGCTGGGGCGCGGCGGCAGTCCCGCCGGAGGGCGGACAGGTGATGCCGGCGGCGCTCTTGTGCCCCTCGATCGCGCCGTAAAGTAGAAAGTGCAGAGCGATTCCCGTCGCCGAAAGAACGACCGGATCCTCCGTGCACCCGGCCACCGCGGCGTCGTTGGTGGTGACGTCCGGGTCGTACCAGTGCATGTAATTCGGGCTGGCCGGATTCAACGTGTCGGCGACGGGAATCGGTCCCTGCGCCGCCTCGACGGTCAGGGTCAGCTTGGGATTGTCGCGTTTGAAATAATCGGTGACCTTGCCGTCGTCGTCGACCTCCCAGCCGTCCAGGAACGCGTACAGCTCCTTGAGGGCGGTGGTCATCATCAGTTGATTGGTCGACACGGAATCGGTCATTGGCCGTCCGGACGCCGCCAGCTGCATCATCGTGCGGGCGAAACTTTGCTGCGCGTTCTGCACCAGCAACGGAATGGTCGAGTTGTTGAGGCCGATCTGTCGGGGGTAGGTCTGGTCGGAAAAGTCGGCCGCGGAGATCTGCGTCTGCTGAAAGGCCAGCTCGAAGAAGCGGCGCATCTTGCTTTCGTACGAGGGCAGCGTCATCCAGCTGCCGATCAAACCTTTCAACTGGGTGGGATCGGTCTGCACCTGCTGGACTTCCGAGTCGGTGGGCGGCAATCCGACCAGCAGGTTCTTGACCTTGGCGACGTACGCCGACGGCGACACCGGCACGAACGGCGGCGGAGCAGTCATCCCGCCCGCGTCCGGCGATCCTCCGGGCGAGCCCCCGCTGCCGCCGGCCGTCTGGCCCGTGGAGGCAACCTTCCCGCAGGCGGACAAACAACCGAGCAGGGCAATTGCCGCTGGCGCCAGCGACCGGCCGAATTTGCCGCGAGCCTCACCATCAAGCGCTGGGTGCATGGACGTCCCTTTCAGCATGAACAAAGTAACGCCGGTCCGGCCTGGCGAAAATGAAGAACCCGTGAATTTCGTTGGCCCAGGGTCCACCACCGCGGATCAATCGGGCAGAATCGCTGGAAGATGAGTCGGTTGCGTCGGCTTTTCTCCCGGATGCCCATCGGCGTGAAGCTGTTCGTGGCGCTCTTCGCTGTCTGTGCGGCGGTGGCGGCGGGTATGGGCGTGGGTGTGCGGATCAGTTTCGAGCGCGGGTTTTTAAGTTACGTCAACCGCCTGGAAGCGAACCGCATGGCCGGTCTGGCGCGCCGGTTGTCGCGTCTTTATCGGGACGGCAGCGGCTGGGGCGGCATTCAGGAAGATCGGGCGTTGTGGGAGCGCCTCGACGGTGCACCACAGGCGGTGCGGCGCCCGGGCGCGGCGCGCGAAGGCGCCCCCGGTCTTTCGATCTTCGACGCCAGCGGCGCGTTGGTGGCGGGCAGCGCGTCGCCCAGGCCCGACGCCTTGCAGGCCGACATCGTCGTCGACGGAAAAGTGGTCGGCACGCTGTTCGGCATGCCGCTGCGGCAAGTGACCAATCAAGCCGATCTGCAGTTTCAGCAAGAGCAGACGCGCATGAACTGGGTGATCGCCTTCGGCGCTTTGCTGCTGGCAGGCGCGGCGGCGGTGCTGCTGTCGCGCGCGCTGCTGTCGCCGCTGCGTCGACTGGCCGATGCCACCGGCCGCCTGAGCGCGGGCGATTTCAGTGTGCAGGTGCCGGTGGACGGTGAAGACGAGATCGGCCAGCTCTCTCGAAGTTTCAATGGACTGGCCGAAACGCTGAACCGCAACGATCGCATGCGGCGCCAATTCATGGCCGACGTCACCCACGAGCTGCGCACGCCGCTGGCGGTGCTGCGCGCCGAGATCGAGCAGCTGGAAGACGGGCTGCGCGCGCCCACCGCCGACGCCCTGGGCTCGCTGCGCGCGGAGATGGACAAGCTGACCCGCCTGGTCGACGACATTCAGCAGCTGGCGTTGTCCGACGTGGGTGTGCTCCGTTATTTCCGCGAGCGGCTGGACGTGACGGCGCTGGTGACGGAGGCGATCGAGAGCTGGGCGCCCCGGCTGGCCGCGCATCACCTGACGTTGCGCCTGGCCGCGGGGGGCGACGGGCCGGCGGCCCGGCTATTGATCGATGGGGATCCGGCGCGGCTCGAACAGGTGCTGGGCAATCTGCTGGAAAACGCCGAGCGTTACGTCCCCGCCGGTGGTCAGGTGGTGGTGCGCTGCGGGCGCGACGGTGACCGCGCCTTGATCGAGATCGACGACAGCGGCAAGAGCGTCAGCGACGCGGCGCTGGCCCGGCTTTTCGAACGTTTCTATCGTGAAGAGGCGTCGCGCAGCCGCACCACCGGCGGCGCCGGCCTGGGCTTGGCCATCTGCCGCACCATCGTCGAGGCGCACAGCGGAACCATCGTGGCCGCGCGTTCGACGCTGGGTGGGTTGCGGATCGAGATCCGGTTGCCGCTGGTCAGCGAGGTGCGCGGGTGACCAGCCTGGCGGCTGCCTCTGCCCACGTGCTGGTCGTCGAGGACGAACCGAAGCTGCGTGCGGTGCTGGTCAATTATCTGCAAGCGGCGGGCTACGAATGCACGGCGATGAGCGACGGAGCAGCGGCACTGGCGGCGCTGCAAGCGCGGCAATTCGACCTGGTCCTTCTCGATTGGATGTTGCCGGGTATGGACGGGCTGGCCCTGTGCCAGACCGTGCGCCGCAGTGGTCCGACGCCGATCATCATGGTCACCGCCCGGGTGGACGAAGCGGATCGTCTGATTGGCCTCGAAGCCGGCGCGGACGACTATGTGTGCAAGCCATTCAGCCCGCGCGAGGTGGTGGCCCGGGTCAAGGCGCTGTTGCGCCGCGCCCGCCTCGGCGCACCGTCGGCGGCGCCGCCGCCGGTCAGGCTGCGCATCGACGATGCCGCTCATCGCGTGCTGCTGGACGGGCGCGAGCTGCGTTTGACCCACGTCGAGTTCCGTCTGATCAGCGCACTGGCGCACGCGCCGGGCACAGTGTGGTCGCGCGACAAGTTGTTGCGCGCTCTTTATGAAGAATATCGGGTGGTCACCGATCGAACCGTGGACACACACGTCAAGAATGTTCGACGCAAGCTGCAAGAGGCCTCTCCCGGCGACGAGATCATCGCCTCTGTCTACGGCGTCGGCTATCGCATGGATCTCGCCGCTCTCGAGATCGCGCTTGGCAAGGGTGCCTGATGACGAGCGCCGGCGATTGCAGTAAAGTAAGTATACCCATGGCTTTGTGGGTGGAGTCTGCATGTCACCCAAGGGTTCAACGTTCGTATTGGTTACGCTCTGGTCGTTGGTCGGGGTCGCGGTTGGTTGCGGTTCCAGCGGGCCCGCTGGTTCGACGACGGTGACGCCGGGCTCAGGCGGCAAGGCGAGCGGCGGTGGCGCGGGGTCCGGCGGCGCGGGTGGTACCACCGTGGGTGGATTCGTGAACGCCGATGCCGGCGGCTACAAGCTAGGTCCAGCGGTGACGGGCGATCCAACCGCGGGCGGGGTGACCGCGCCGGGGCAGGATCCGAACGCCATGAACTGCAATCAGCTCCTCGGCATTGTGCGCGATTTCAAAGGTCTCGCCGAGCCGGGCGGCCACCCTGACTTTGAGCACTTCCAGGGTGACGACGTGACGCCCAATCTGGTCGGCCCCACTTTGGGAGCCGATCACAAACCGGTCTACGCCTCGCAATGCGAGGGGGGCGCCGCCATGACCGACGTCACCTGTCCCTACGGCCAGCAAACCACCAGCAAGATGGACTTCGACCAGTGGTATCGGCCCGCCGACGGCGTCAACAAACAGTTCTTCTTGTATCTGATGTTCGACAAGCTGGCGTCCGGCGTGGCCACCTTTCAAAGCTCGCACTTTTTCCCGCTGGACGGGCAAGGGTGGGGCAACTCCGGCGAAGACACCGACGGCAACCTGCACAACTTCGGCTTCACCACCGAAGTGCACACCACGTTCAAGTACGGCGGCGGCGAGACCTTCACGTTCACCGGCGACGACGATCTGTGGGTCTTCATCAACAACATGCTGGCCATCGACCTTGGCGGCCTGCACCCGAAGGCCAGCAAGACCATCGATCTGGACATGCAGGCGGCTACTTTGGGAATCACCAAGGGCGGCAGCTATCCGCTGGACCTGTTTCACGCCGAGCGCCACACTGACGCCTCGAATTTCCGCGTCGACACGAACTTTGTTTTCGTCAATTGCGGCGTGATCGTTCCTTAGAGGCCTAGAATCGAACGCTGGCGCCGGCGCTGACGTCGACGCGGAGCAAGGTTTGATAGGCGAAGAAGGTGGTGGGTCGGGGATTCCAGACCAGCTGCGGTCCGAGGACCAGCGCCCAACGAGGAGAGAGCGCGTATTCGACGCCGACACTGGGGCGGATTTCCAACGCCAACAAGCCGGGCGACTTCACTTCGCTGACTGTGTCTGGATACAGAAGTTGCGAGTCGGGCTGCAGGCCCGCCAGCAACAACAGACCGACGTCGACGCCGCCATAGACCGTCAGGCGCTGACCAAGGTCGCGCCGGAGAGCGCTTCCGATCAACAGCGACCAGAAGGTCGTGGTCGACCGTTCGCTGATCTCCGTGACGCTCAACTTGCCGCCCAGGCGGAGACGGGCGCTCCCGATGTTGGCGACGGTGTGGCCGCCGCTGATGGTCAGGCCCGGTGTGACGCTGGATACCGCCTCTTTCGCGGTCCAGAAGACGCCGCCGGCCATCACTTCGATCGCGGAGGTTGGGTTCGCGGCGACGGCCCCGACCGGTTCGCGCAGGGTCACGTCGGCCGCGCTGGTCTCGACCGCTGACGGCGGGCGCGCCGTGGTTTGCGGTGGGGGAGCCATCGGCGGCGGGCTGATTTCGGCGACGGCGGGGCGGCGGGCGACAAGCGGGACGTTGACGGTGTGATCGCCTTCGGCGACGGTGGCGTCGAAGTCCAGGTAGCCGGATTTCTCGACGTGAAGCTGATGGGCCCCGGTGGTCGCCACCGCCGGACCATCAAGCGGCGTCTGCCCGAGATCGCGGTTGTCCAGCATGACGTGCGCGCCCGGGACAGCACAATGGATCTCGATCTCGATCAGGTGGCGGCGCAGCTCCAGCCGTCGCTTGGTGGCATCCTGGCGGTAAAGGTCGGGGGCGGCGGTGGCCTTGTCCAGGAAGACGCCGAACGCAACGAACGCCTCGGCCGGGCGCTTGAGCCGCTCGTAAGCGCGGCCGATGTCGTACTTGATCATCGCGTCGCCGCTGGTGGCGAACGCTTGTTCCAAGGCGATCACCGCGTGGGCGTCGTCGCCTCGTCGTTGCAAAGCGGCGGCATCGCGCAGCAGATCCTCTTTCGTTGCCGCACCCGCCACGCCCGGCGCCAGCAGGGCAGCCATCAACGCCCAAATTGCAACGCGCAACCGAATCATGGCCGCCAGGCTAGCACGACGCGCATTGGCCGCGACCACTCATGGCGAGTCGGCCAGGCACGGCTGTTCCAGAACGTTCGCGTGTTCCCAATCGGACGTCGCCTTGCTGCCGGGCGCCGGAATGTCGCGCCAGTACAGGGTCAGGGTAAAGCGTCGCAGCTTGGCGCCGCTGGTCTGGTCATTGTAACGGCGGCAGATATAGCGCCCGAAAATTGCCAGATCCTGGTGACGGGTGCGGGCCAGATCGGATCGATACTTGTACCAGCGACTGTAGACCACGCCGCCAGCGGGCAACAACATTGGCGCCGCGGCGGCCAGAACATCAATTGATTGGCCGTCGGTCAGTGTGCCGGTGGCGCTGAATCGGTTGAGGCGCTTGGGCGGCTCGGGCGAAAACATCGTCCAGCCTTGGCTCATTCCCAGCGCCGCCAGCTCGGCGTAGACCCCAGGGACCCAATTCCCGCGGTCTTTGCCCAGCACCAGCTGGCAGACCACGGCGGTCATCTGCAAACCAAGGATGGCCCACAACGCGGCGGTCGAACGCGAAACCGGCGTCGGCAAGCGGCTGTCCGAAAACGGATCACCTGACGGCACGATGGCGTCGCGACGCCGCACCAGCGCGTCGATCCAGCGCGGCGAAAGATAGATCGCGTAGCTGGCCGGCAGCACCCAGGAAAAAATCCCCACCCGCATGGTCAGCGCGATGCCGACGTGCAGGCCCAGGCCCAGGGTCAGGCCCAGCGCCCGGAACACCGGCCAGCGCAGAGGCATCGACACCAGCGGCGCGAAGCCAAGCTCGGCGGCCAGCGTGCCGAAGCCGAAGACTCGCGCCAGCGTCGGGTGCGCCGCCAACCAGCTTCCGAAGGGCCGGCCAAAGTCGACGCTTTGTACGGCGTAATAGACCGCCGAACCGTTCAACCAACTGGCGCCGGTCTTGGACAAGCCGGCAAAGAGATAGACCAGGGCGATCTGCAAACGCAGGAGGCGCACCGGCAATCCCGGAACGGTCGCTTGCGGCGGCCGGCGACGCCAGATGACATCCAGGCTGAATCGCCCGCCCAGATCAATGAACAATGCCCAGAATAAAAGAACGCGCAAAAGAGTGTCGCCGCCGTCGCCAATGGCGCGATTGCGCAGTTGAATGGCATAAACGATGGCCCAGGTGGCCACTGTGGCCAGGCGGGTTCGATAGCCCAGAGTGAAACAGGTGATGGCGACAAACCCGAAAATGAAAAAACAAACCACTCTCGCCGGCGAGGGCGCCGAACCGAAGGCCAGAAGGCTGAGCGGGGCGTTGACGAGCTCCGCATCGGGGGCGAGAAGCCCTTGGCTGGAATAGAAAGTGAAGGCGTCTCGCAGGCGGTCGGCGAAGTCCACGGCCGTCACCACGCCGATGGCGATGCGGAAGAGGGCCGGGGCGCGCGCATCAATCGGCTGGATGAGCCTACCTAGAAACGCCCGGGCCTTCATGACTGGCGCAGTCTAGTGCAGGCGCGCCTATTGATGTGAACGGCCCTTTATCGTAGCGTCCGCCGATGCACCCGGTTCGACAGGCGATGGTCTGCCTATTCGCGGTGTCGGTGTGCTCGGGCGCCGGTTGCGACCAGCCGCTTTCCAACCTTCCGCCGGTGCCGGAGGGTCAGTTTGGCCAGATCCAGCAGGCCGCCTGTCCGATCAACAGTCCGACCTGCATCAATCCGCTCATCGACCAGACCATCGACACCTGCACACCTTGTCTGGGTTGCAACAGCGATTCGTGCGCGACGCGGGTCTGTAACTGCGACGGCACCTGCTCGACTACGGTCAAAATTGATGGCACCAGTTGCGACGACGGCAACAAGTGCAACGGCGCCGACAGCTGTAAAAGCGGAACCTGCAGCAGCCACGGCACCGCGGTGGTTTGCGCGGCGATCGACCGTTGCCACACGGTCGGCACGTGCACGCCGGCCACCGGTGTTTGCACCAATCCACCGCAAACGGACGGCACCAGTTGTGACGACGGAAACAAGTGCAACGGCCTCGAGACCTGCCAGAGTGGTTCGTGCGCCGCCGGCACGGCGGTGACGTGTACGGCGCTCGATCGCTGCCACACGGTCGGCACCTGTGATCCGAACAGCGGCAGTTGTTCGAATCCCGCCCAGCCGAACGGCACCAGCTGCGACGACGGCAACAAGTGCAACGGCCTCGAGACCTGCCAGGGCGGTTCGTGCAGCGCGGGCACCGCGGTCGCCTGCACGGTTCTCGATCGCTGCCACGGTGTCGGAACCTGCGCGCCCGCCACGGGGACTTGCTCGAATCCCACGCGCGCCGACGGCGTGGACTGCGACGACGGCAACAAGTGCAACGGCCTCGAGACCTGCCGCGGCGGCGTCTGCAGCCCGGGCACCGCGGTCGCCTGCACGGCCAAGGATGGATGCCACAAGGTGGGGACCTGCGATCCGGCGTCGGGCGCCTGTTCAAATCCGCTGGCACCGGACGGGACATCGTGCGGAAACGACAACAAGTGTTCGGGCACCTCGGCGTGCAATACGGGCGTGTGCACGGCCGGCGTGGCGATCGGCTGTCCCGCCCAGGACAAGTGCCACGGAGCGGGCAGCTGCGATGTGACGTCGGGCAAGTGTTCGAACCCGGCCCTGCCCGACGGCACCGATTGCGATGACGGCGATCCGTGCAACGGTCCGGAGATGTGTCAGCAAGGGGTTTGCGTCTCCGGCCCGCCGCTTTCGTGCGTGCCACCCGACGCGTGCCACACCGCCACCTGCAGCCAGGCAAGCGGCATGTGCCTGTACGCGGTCACCGGCAATTGCGCCGATGGCGGACTTCCCGTCGACGCTGCTGAAGACATGGGTTCCGCGGGTGACGGCGAATCTAATCCGGACACGGACGTCACTCCCGACGCCTCCGCCAACGACGCCGGTGCGTCCGATGGATCGATCGGTGGAGGAGGCGCCGGCGGCGCCCACCCATCGGACGCGGGGGCCAAAGACGGCAGCGGCGGGAAGGGCGCAGTGATCGGACCGTGCAGTTACACTCCCGGTGATTCACCGCGCAATCCCATCGTGGTTCTAGCGGTGGTCTGGGCGGCAATGCGCCGGCGCAAGAAAAACCGGGGTTAGCGGAAGGCGAGCCGGGCGGCGATCGGCCGACGGTTATCGGCCGCCGGGCGCGGTCAGCGGGCGCAGCTCGTTTTTCAGACGCAGGGTTCGATCGGCGTCGGCGCGCTTCGAGAAACTCTCGGGCAGAAAATGCGCGCTGCTCACCCGGATGGAATGAACCGCGCGATCGCGCGGCAGCCTGAGAGGACCGCTCGCGGAGACGCTTTTCCCGTCGAGCTTGACGGCGATCGCCTCCTCGGCGCCTTCGATCTTGAAAGTGACGTATTCCGGCGCGGCGCTTTTCGTCGGTGGTGGGATCGCCGGCGCCACCGGGACGGTTTCGTCCTTCTCTGCCGTCGGCGCGGTGACCACAGGCGGGGCGGGCGCCGCCTTTGGTTCCGTGGCCGGAGGTGCCGGCGTGGGGGCCGTCGGGGCTGGTGCCCCGGTCGCGGCGACCGGTCGCTTCGCGGATGGCGGCGACAGCAATACGGCCGCCAGGCCGACCGCGGTGACCAGGACGGCGGCGCCACCCACCCAATACCGCCAGGCTCCGCGCGACGGTCCGCCGGAGATCTCGCCCGCGCCTCGACCAAGGGTGGTCACGGACAGCCGGCGCAGGGACGGTGCGGCGGCCGTCACCGGTGATTCATCGTCACGGTTATCGCTGTCGGAACGGCCATCGTCCCTGAGTTTCGGCAGGACCCTGGTGTGGCGAACGTTCGCGGCCTCTCTGATCGATGCGCTGGCGCCGGGGGCGGGCTCGGCGTTGGTTCCGGGCGGCGAGGCCTTTGCCGCGCGCTCGAGATCGTCCAGCAGCGCTTGCATCGACGGCTGGCGGTCCTCCGGCCGTTTCGCCAGCATGCGCAGAACCACCTCGTCCAGCGCCGGCGCGATCGACGCTTCATGGACACGTGGACCCTCCGGCGTCTCGTGCAAGTGCGCCGCGATCAGTTCGCCGGGAAAGTCGTAGGCGAACGGCGGCCGCCCGCACAACATGATGTAAAGCACGCAGCCCAGCGCATAGATGTCCGCGCGCGCGTCAACAAGACCTGCGCCCCGACACTGTTCGGGGGCCATGAAAAGCGGGGTCCCCAGCATCATCCCGGTCTGGGTGAGCCCCGGGCCTTCCTGCGCGCCGTCGCCGGCCAGCTTGGCCACGCCGAAATCGAGAATCTTGACCATGTCGCCGGGCGCGCCGGTGCGGTCGGGGACCAGGAACAGATTGTCCGGCTTGAGGTCACGGTGGATGATCCCGTGGCTGTGGGCGACGGCCATCGCGCCGGCAATCTGGCGGGTCACCCGGATGGCGTTGGCGCTGTCGAGGCGCCCAACCCGCTCCAGCCGAGCGGCCAGGCTTTCGCCCTCCAGCAACTCCATCACGATGTATCCGCTGCCGTCGGTGTGAAAGCCAAAGTCGAAGATGCCGACCACCGCCGGGTGGTTCAGGTCGGCGATCGCGCGCGCTTCGTTGAAGAAGCGGCGCACGACATCAGCGCGGCTGGACAGTTCGGGCAGCAGGACCTTGATCGCGGCCTTGCGACCGATCAGCGCGTGTTCGGCGCGATAGACGGTGCCCATCCCGCCTTCGCCGATCTTTCCCAGGATCTTGTAGCTGCCGAGATTGTCTCCGACCACGCGATCCCTCCCAACCCTGGCGGCGCCGAGACGATCAGAACGCGAACTTGCCGAACGAGCCGAGGTCCTTGAACGCCTCGACCAGCCGGTTGGCCATTCCCTTTTCCGCCAGGTGCATCCACACGCGAGGATCGATGTATTTCTTGTTGGGCTTGTCCGGCCCCTCGGGATTGCCCAGCTGCGATTTCAGATAGGCGCCTTTTTCATCCATGTACTTCTTCACCGGATCGGTGAACGCCCACTGGGTATCGGTGTCGATGTTCATCTTCACCACGCCGTAGGAAACCGCCTCGCTGATCTCCTGCGGCGTCGAGCCCGAACCGCCGTGGAAGACGAAGTTCATCGGCTGGTTGCCAGTCTTGCGGGCGGCTTTCACGAACTCCTGCGACTGGTGAAGGATGTCCGGCTTGAGCTTGACGTTGCCGGGCGCGTAGACGCCGTGGGTGTTGCCGAAGGCGGCCGCCACGGTGAAGCTGCCCACCGGCCCCAGCTCGTCGTAGGCGCGCAGGATGTCCTCGGGGTGGGTGTACAGCTTGTCGTGCTCGACGCCCGAATTGTCGACGCCGTCCTCCTCGCCGCCGGTGACGCCAAGCTCGATCTCCAGGGTCATCTTCATCTTGGCGATGCGAGCCAGGTATTTTTTGCTGATGGCCAGGTTCTCTTCCAGCGGCTGTTCCGACAGATCAAGCATGTGCGAGCTGAACAGCGGCTCGCCGTGGCGGGCGAAGTATTCCTCGCCGGCGGTGATGACGCCGTCCACCCAGGGCAGAAGCTTCTTCGCGCAGTGATCGGTGTGCAGCACGACCGCGACGCCATAAGCGGCGGCCACCGTGCGCACGTGCAGGGCGCCCGCCACGGCGCCGGCGATCGACGCCGCGTGGTTCGTGTTGTCCAGGAACTTGCCGCCGTAGAACTGCGAACCGGTGTGGGAGAACTGGATGATCACCGGCGCCTTCGCGTCGCGCGCGGCGGCCAGGGCGGCGTTGGCGCCGTGCGAGCCGATGACGTTGACCGCGGGCAACGCGCAACTTTGCTCCTTGCAATAAGCGAATAGCTCTAGCAATGCGTTGCCCGTCACCACCCCGGGCTTCATTTTCATTGGCGCCATTTTTCCTCCCCGATCTAATAACCCATCGGGCCCGGCGGCGCGGGCATTTTCCGTCGCCCCGGCCAACATTTTCCCGGCCGCGTCGCCAATTCCATCGGTGAACGGCGCTCAGGGGGCCAGCACCGGCTCGCTGCGCGAATTAATTGGCGCGACTGTCAAAGTCACTCGGCAATCCGTCACCGACCGTCACGACACCCGCATGGCCATCGGCGCCGCGGCCGGAGCAAGCGGCCTGGTGTGCCTGAGCGCCGCTTCCGGCCGATCAGCCGGGTGCGCTTGACAGCGCCGGATGCAGACACAATTTGGGTTGAGCGATGCCGCCCGACTCCTGTCAGGTCTTGATCGCCGGCGCCGGCCCGACGGGTCTGGCCTTGGCGCTGTGGCTGGCGCGGGCCGGCGTTCGCCTGCGCATCGTCGAACGCGAGCCATCGCCGCCGGAGACCTCGCGGGCGATCGCGGTGCAAGCGCGCACCCTGGAGCTGTACCGCCAGCTGGGCATCGCCGATCGGATCATCGCCGGCGGGCGGACGCTGGATGCGTTGAATGTTTGGGTCCGCGGCCACAAGGTCGCCCACATCCCGTTCGGCGACATCGGCCGGGGCCGCAGCCGTTATCCGTTTGTGTTGATGCTGGCCCAGGATCAGCACGAACGTTTGCTGACCGCGGCGTTGAAAGAAGCCGGCGTCGCCGTCCAGCGCGGCGTCTCGCTGACCGGGTTCACCTTCGACGACAGCGGTGTGCACGCGCGCCTGGCCATGCCCGATGGCCGCAGCGAAACGTGCGCGGCCCGCTATCTGGCTGGTTGCGACGGCGCGCGCTCGATCGTGCGGCACACCGTGAACATTGGATTTCCCGGCGGTACGTACGGCCATCTGTTCTACGTCGCCGATCTGCAAGCTGAAGGGCCGGCTGCCGACGGCCAGTTACACGTCGCCCTGGACGACGCCGGCTTTCTGGGCGCGTTTCCGCTGAAAGGAACCGGGCACGTTCGCTTGATCGGAACCGTGCGCGCCGATGCCGTGGCCGCTGATCCGTCGGACGGCGGCGGGGAGGGTTCGACGCTGACCTGGGACGACGTCGACCAGCGCCTGCTGGAAGGTGTCGGCCTGCGCGTGCGGGAGGTGCAGTGGTTTTCGACCTACCACGTGCACCATCGGGTGGTGGATCGCTTCGGGCAGGGCCCGGTGTTTCTGCTCGGCGACGCCGCGCACATTCACAGCCCCGTCGGTGGGCAAGGGATGAACACCGGCATCGGCGACGCCTTCAACCTGGCGTGGAAACTGGCCGAGGTCCTGCGCGGACGCGCCCCGGCGTCTCTCCTGGACACGTACGAGCAAGAGCGCCGCGCTTTCGCTGGTCGTCTGGTCGCCACCACCGATCGTCTTTTCACCCTGGCGACGCGCGACGGAGTCATCGCTCGCTGGCTGCGCACGCACGCCGTGCCGCCTACCATAGCGCGCGTCTTCAGCACCGAACGGGGCCGTCAGTTCCTGTTCGCCACGGTTTCGCAGACCCGCATTCGCTATCGGTCGAGCGCGCTGTCGCACGGGCGTGCCGGCGTTTTACATGCTGGCGATCGTCTGCCGTGGCTGGCCGCCGACGTCGCTGACGCCGATGACAATGACAACTACGCCCCGCTGGGCGCCCGCCAGTGGCAGGCGCACGTCTACGGCCAGCCCATGTCGGGAGTCGAGGCGTTGGAGGCGGCGTGCCGGCGTCGGGACATCCCGCTGGTGAAACGACCGTGGCAGCCGTCAGCCGGCGACGCCGGGTTTGAACCAGGCGCGTTGTATCTGATTCGGCCCGACGGTTATCTGGCCTTCGTTGATCGCGACGGCGGCGCCGCCAACACCCTGGACGCTTATCTCGGGCGGCATTTTCTCGGCGCGACGGCACCGAAAACGGCGCCCGCGCCTGGTTCACCTTGAACGGACGACGCACCGGATGACCTCGCGCTGTCGAGCGTCGTCGTGGCTTCGTCGTTGGCCGGCGCGTCTCAAGGCAAGGTGTGACTCTGGAAAGCTTCCCACACCACGTCGGGAACGGGCGCGCCCTGGGCGGCGGCTTGCGCATAAAGGACGTGGCCGGCGTTGATCGTACACAAGCTGACCTCGGCGCCGCCGGCGCACTGCTTGTTGGTGCTGCAGATCCCCTGGGTGGTTTCTGGCGCGCCGGTGCAATGATCAAGCTCGGTCCACTGATCGAAATCCGCTTGCGCGCCGGGGAACGTCCCGCCCGCATAAGGCACCAGCAGATCGCTCGTGCCGCGGAACATGATCACCGACAGCGGCCGCGACGGCTGGCAAGGCATGGTGCCATTGCCCATCGAGACCGGCGCCGTGGCGGCGAACAGATCGGCCGCCCGGCAAGCCAGCAGGTGCGACATCGCTCCGCCGTTGGACAGCCCGGTGGCATAGACGCGTTTGGGATCGATGCAGCCGTCCTGGGAAACCTTGGCCACGACGGTGCGCAAGAATCCTTCGTCGTCGACGCCGTTCATCTGCGACGTTCCGCAACACAGGCTGCCGCCGTTCCAAGAAGCGTTCAGCCCGTCGGGGTAAACGACGATGAATCCGCTGGCGTCCGCCTTTTGCCGCCATCCTGACAACAGCTCTTGCTCGAAGGCGTTCGACGTCAGCCCGTGAATGTCCAACACCAATGGCACCGGGCTATTCCCGTCATAGCCGGTCGGGACGTGAAGGATGTAATCACGGGCCACCCCGCCAAATGGCAACATCACCGTTTGATCGCCCGGCTGCAAAAAGCCGCTGCCGCAGCCGCTGATCGCGCCCCCGTTTCGATGGGTGGTCCCGCAACCCACCAGCAAGCCCACGGCGAAAAGCTGGATCGATCGAGCGGCTCTCATGACGGACCTCCTTTAAGGATCTCTGACACCGAAGACGGAACAATCAGGAAAAAATATCCGGCGAATGTCGATGCGTACCTTGGTCGTCCGTCGTCCTGGTATCAATCCAGATGGGAGGCCCCACATGAGACTCGTCGCAACCGAATACCTGTCGCTCGATGGCTATTTCCACGAACCCGGCCAATGGTCGCGTCCGTTTTTCTGCGAAGAAGCCGGGCAATTCAAGTGGGCCGAGCTTCAGGCCAGCGATGCTTTGCTCCTCGGGCGCAAGACCTATGAAGGCTTCGCCAAGGCGTGGCCGGGCATGCGCGAGCAGACTGGCCCCTTCGGCGCGAAGATGAACGACATGCCGAAGTACGTCGTCTCGTCGACGCTGACCGAGGCCACCTGGTCGGGCTCGCAGGTCATCCGCACGAACGCCGTCGAGGAGATCCGAAAGTTGAAGGAACGGCCCGGCAATGATCTGCTGCTGGCGGGCAGCGGTCAGCTTTTCAACGCCCTTCTTCGCGCCAACCTGATCGATCGCTACCGTTTCATGGTGCATCCGATCGTGCTGGGAAAAGGAGCCCGGCTGTTCGGCGAGGGACTGGGCGAGACGGTGTTGAAGCGCGTCGAAACCCAGACGTTCCGCCTCGGCATCGTGGTGGCCGAGTACGAGCCGACCAGCGGTTGACGGATCCCGGCGGTTCACCCGGCCAGGACCAGATCGATGCGTGCGATGAAACGCGATTGGGCGGACAGAACCTCCTGCGTCTTTCGTACCAGGGCCTTGACGTCGGCGCCGCCGAGGGCTTCGTCGACGTCGATGCGCGCGATGACCCACAATCGTCGCGGCCCGAGGAAGGTGACCACCAGCTCGGTCACCGCACGCACGCCGGGCTGCGAGGCGATGGTGGTGTGGACGCTCTGGTAAATGGCCGCCGAGGCGCGGCGCCCGATCAGGAAGTCGCCGTTTCGCCTGACCAGCTGCAGCGCCACGTACCCGAGGACCAGGCCGATGACGATCGCGGCGACGCCGTCGGGGATCGCCGAACCGGTGAGCTGGTGCAGGCCGAGGCCGATCGCCGCCACCAGGTTGCCGATCACCGCCGCCGCGTCTTCGGAAAAGATGGCGCGCCCGATGGGATCAGAGCTGAGCGCGAAGTGCTCGGCGAATTCACGACTGAGGTCGGCGGCCTCTTCGCGGAGCTGATGATAGACCCGCCGCAAAGACACCAGCTCGAGGACCAGCGAGACGGCCAGCACGAGGTAGGCGACGGCGAACGACGTTCCCTTCGTCGACGGGTGAAGCAGCGCCGCGATGCCCTGGCGCACCGACAGCAAAGCCCCGCTGAAGAAAACTGCCAGCGAGGCCATCAGCGCCCAGAAGTAAGCCTCTCGTCCGTGTCCGAGCGGATGGTCTTCGTCGGCCGGGCGCTGGCTGCGTTTTTGCGCCACCAGCAACAAGATCTCGTTGCCGGAGTCAGCCAGCGAATGGAAGGCTTCCGCCAGCATGGCGCTGGACCGCGACAGGACGGCGGCGACCAGCTTCGCCAGCGCCACGCCGATATTCGCGGCCAGCGCCACCATCACGGTGAGGACGCTCTCGTTCGCTTCGGGCGCTGGCGCTGTCTCGGCCATCGGTTGCCTATCTTCGCAGACGGGCGGCGTGCTGGTGGACTTCAAAAAGAGCGAGAAGAGTGGTTCGCCGCCATGCTGCCGGACGCCACCTGTCAATCCGCTGACGAGGCATCTAACCCGCTCACAAAATCTTTCGAATTCTCAGTTCGTCAGCCAGTGATCGACAAGCCAGGCCAGTGCGTCGGGGTTTTGCCGCAAAGCCCTGTCCATCTGACGAACAACCTCGTCGCTGGCTGGAGAGGCGACGGCGTACGCCCGGGCGTAGAGGATCCAGTTGGACAGCTGGAAGTGATGCAACAGCGGTTCGAATCGATGTCCGGCGAAACCTTCCAGCGCGGCCAGCGCCTCGGTGGGGCCGTGACAGGGCAAAAGAGCGCTGGCGGCGTCCAGCAGGAGGGCGCGCAGGTCTTCAAAGCTTTGCTCCGGCCGCCGCGCGACGTCCTCGATCAACGCGGCGAAACCGACTTCGGGCAGTCCGGCCAGATCGGCGGCGTCGGCGATGATGGGAAGCTGGGTGGTGATGAAATCGCTGTCGGGGGCGACCGACAGCAAGCGACCGACCAGGTAAAGGTCGAAGGCGCTGGCAATCGACTCGGCGAAAAAAAGCCCGGCGGCCCCGCCCGCGCCGGGTCCGGCGGCGCGCGCGATCTCCCGGCTCACCACGTGATGCCAGGCCACGTGCGCGACGACATCGGCCGGGATGTGCTCGTCGCACAGGACGTCGGCGCTTTCGGTGTCATTCCAGAAGGTCAGATTCAAAAACAGCGCCCGATCCCAGCTGATCGCCGCGGCCGCGTCGCCGGGCACAAGAAAACGAAGACCTGAGCGCTGCACGGCGCGCTTGAGGAGCCTGTAAGCCTCGATGCCGCTCACCGCTGCTTCGTCGTCGATGGTGAGCTGATCCAAAGTGCGGCTGTGCAGCGGCGACATGACGACACCCTACGTGACCTTGCCAGACGACGCGAGGCAAGCGGCGTGCGACCACCGGTCTTGCCGGGCATCCTGCACAGCCGCGCGTGACTATCCGAGGGACAGGACTGCCAGGGGGCCTGGGCGTGGGCTTATCTTACGTGAAGGCCGACGGAACTTCGCACCTCTTGATCGGCACGGTGATCAGCTCGCCGCCGGCGCGCGCGTCGCGAACGTGGTGAGAAGAGCGAGCGCACCCGACAGGCGATAACCATGTCGTTGCTGCGGGAGGGCTGAGTCGGCGGACAACTAAGCGGCCAATTAATGGATTCCGCCCATCGCGGACACTCACAGACATGGCCTTCAGAATCGGCCGTGCTGGTGGCAGGCACCTTCTCCTCTTTCTCGCCGGAATCCTCAGCGGCTGCGGTGGCGCCGAAAGCTTCAGCTACCAACCGGGCAATGGCTCCGGTGGAGAGGCGGGAGCCGGCGAGACGGGTGGAACCGGCGGTGTGGTGATGGTCGGCGTCGGCGGCAGCGGCGGAAACCCGAGCGGCGTGGCCGGAGCCGGAGGCCAGGCGATTGACGTGGGCTCAAGCTCCGGCGGACAGCCAGGTGACGGCGCGACGAGCAGCGATGCTGGCGACGACCTCGGGTTCGTGGGTGCAACGGGTGGATCGAACGCGGGCGGTGCTTCCGGTTCCGGTGGCGCTTCCGGTTCCGGCGGCGCGAACGCCAGCGGCGGCGCCGGCGGCGCCAGGCCGATCGATGCGGGCGGCGCCGACGGAGCAGCCGACGCGCGAATCGTCACCGGTGCCTGCGCCGGCAAAGTGCGCGCGCTGGGAACGGGCGATACGGTCATCGCCACCTTCGAAGACAGCAGCCTGACCAGCTGGTACGAGTACCGCGATTCCACGGCGGCGGCGACGCTGAACCCGATCGCGATCGTGATGCCGGGAGCTGCCGGGACTTCGCGCGGCGCGCGGCTGAGTGGTCAAGGCTTTCAAGGTTACGGCGCAGGAATCGGCATCTCGATACACTGCTGGGACTCGTCCGTCTTCCAGGGGATCAGCTTCTGGGCCAAGGGCACCTCGGGAACGGACAACCGGATCGCCTTTCAGGTGGCTATTCCTCAAACTCACGCCGTCGCGGACGGCGGCGATTGCACGGCCCGGTGCTACGACCACCCGTCGAAACAGGTGTTGCTGGAGCCGAACTGGCAGCAGTACCACGTCCCCTTCACCGACCTCGCCCAAGCCGGCTTCGGCGATCCCGCCGCCTATCAGGGCATCATCATGGCGCTCAATTGGGTCAGCCTGGCGGGCCCGACCCTAGACTTCTCTATCGACGAGATCGCCTTTTATTAAGGCGTCGCCGGCGCCTCGAGCGCCGGGGATAGTCCGCCGCCTCGTTCGCGTAAGATTCAAAAGTCACGCTGGATGACGGTAATGTTGTCTTTCACGACGATGACGCCTTCCACACGCCGGGCATCCTTGATGGCCCGATCGTGCTGGCTATAGGACCCGGCGCTGCCTGTCAGTTCGACGACCCCCTGGCTAGCCTCGACGGTGAACTGATCCAAGGTCAGCGCGGGATCATCGGCCAAGGCATTGCTCACCTTATTGATCAAGTTTTGATCCGGCGTCACGATCGCCGGCGTTTCGTCGATCCTGGTTTGCGCCGCCCGGGCGACCTTTGCGGTCCCAATCCCCGGCCCAATACCAATCGCAAGTATCCCCGCGATCCCCACAAAACACTGCCTCCATCCCATGACCACCCTCCTTGAGCGGGAAATCTCGCAGTCCCCGCCCTTTTCAAACCTAAGCATCAAATTGCGCGGACGGCAGCGCTACCCTCGTCTCGTGCGGTCGGGTTCAGCGAGTGGCGTCGCTGCGGGCGGCGACGCTGGTCGCGGAGCCCAGGGCGCGGCGCGCCTCGGCGGCATGCCAGCCGCGCGGTGCCAGGATCAAATAGCGGCGGTAGGCGGTTGCGGCCCTGCCGTGGTTGCCGGCCTCGATCTCGGCGTGGGCCACGATGACGTAGGCCTCCGGCAGGGTGGGATCGATGGCGATCGCCTTGTGGGCCCAGGTGCCGGCGGCGGCGGTGTGGCCGCGGCGGTGCTCGGCCTGCGCCACCCGCATCGCCAGCCCGCTGTCGCCCACATGCGCGGCAAAGGCGGCCGAGCAGGCAGTGACCACCGTCCCCCAGCGGCCTGCATCGGCGGCGGCGTTGCAGTCGGCCAGGCGATCGGGACCGGCGGCGGGCCCAGCGCCCAGGGCTGGTCCTGCGACTGCGGCGATCGGTCCGGCTTGCGGCGGGGTCGGCGACCGCGGCGGCGCGGCGGTCAGCGCCGGGGCAGCGGCCACCGGCGGCGCGGCCGCGGCGTGTGGCCGCCCGAAGGGCCGGCGGCCCGCCAGGTTCGCGACCAGGATCGCTGCCACCGAGACCAGGCTGATGACGATCAGCCGGGCGCGCAAGGTCTCGCCGCGCGCGCGGGCGGCGGCTTTCTCCTGGGCCACATGCAACGCCTCGACGGAAGCGTGAAACTCGTCGGCCACCGATTGATCGCGCGCGAAAGAGCGGAGCGGCAGCGGGCTTTCTGTTTCCAACGGGGCCCCGGTTGTTTCCATGCCCCGATTGAGACACCGCCCGCGGTGCAGCGCAAGAAAAGCACCTGCGCCCGCCGCCCGGTCACGGTCCCGTACGCCGGTGGATCGTGCGCGCCCTCGCCAGGCGTCGATTACTGACGGCCGTCGACGCGATAACTCGCGAGCGTGGGTGGCCCGGCGAAGAACCCGCGCACCTTTCCCACCACGTTCATCGCCGCGCCGCTGGCTTCGTACGCCTTGGCGTCCTGCTCGGTACGCCAGACGGTACACACGATGCAACGGGTGGGCTCGTCGACGTTTTCCATCAGGTAGCAATCGACGTTGCCGGCGGCGGCTTTGACGACGGGCACGCAATCACGGTTGTAAACGGTGCGCAGGTCGTCCAGCTGTTCCGGCTGCACGGCGAACGATCCCAATCGAATCCACATCGCGTTCTCTCCTTGGGCGTCAGGTGTTCCGCAGCGGGTGCGAGCGAGGGGCAGGCGTGATGACCGTATAGTACGCCCGTGCCGCCCCCGACGTTGCCGTCGATCCCACCGCCGCCCGAACGTCCGGACGACCTGCGCGCCTGGGCGGAAATCCACGGCGTTGCCGCGCGTCTCGACGATCTGGTGATCGGCGACGACGGGCCGGCGGGGACGTTGCTGCCGGCGCGCAACGGCGAGGTGCTGACGTACCGGCAGGTGTTGCTGGACGGCGCGGGAAAATCCGGGCGCCGCGGGTTCGACGACACCGAGGAGACCGTGCGCCGCGTGCTGCACCGGATGGCGACGCTGGTGGTGATGGGCCGCGCGCGTGATGCCTGGCTGGAACAGCACGGCCGCGACCCCGAAGACACGGTGCTGGCCGCGTTCGCCGCGAAGCTGAGCGCGGCGCTGCGCGAGCGGGAGGCGGCGCGCTTGAACGTGCCGCGCGCGCCGGGGACCTACGAACCCGGCGAGGTGCGCGTGATCGCCGCGCCGGTCCCGCTGCTGCAATATCAAGAGTGGCCGCTGGTGGGGGCGGGCCGTGACAGCGACGACGGCAGCGACGGGATCTGTCTTTACCTGCTGGGCTGGAACGACGGGCCGCTGCGCTGGGGACGCGGCCGCGACGGCCGCCCGGTCGAGGCGAGCGAGCTGCCCGCCGACCTCCAGCAGGGCGCGCTGCAGGCGATCACCGATCACCTGCGCGATCCGCGCCGCGCCGCCGAGCACGAGGCGCTGGCTGACCTCTTGCGCGTGCCGGCCTGGCAGTTCGCGCTGGGCGCGCTGGACCAGACGTTGTCGCGGCTGGAAGCCGATGCCGGCGCCGCCGGAGAGGCCGCCGAAGAACGGGTGGCCTTTCGCGTGACCGCCGGCAGCGACGGCAGTTTGACCGTCACCCCCACCATCCAGAAGCGCGTGCGCGGCGGCGGATTTTCGCGCGGCGCCCGCGTGCAGTGGTACGAGCTGCCGGAGCGGCGCGCGCTCACCCCCGCCGAGCGGCGCGCCTACCAGGCCTACGACGATCGCTTCGCTCGCCGGTCGCAGGCGTGGGGCGGGGCGCTGTCGCCAGCGCAGCTGTTCGGGATCTTCCGCGCGCTGATTGATCACCCGGCGGTGTTTCTGGACGGCGGGCGCGACGGCCAGGCGGATGGCCTGCGCCTGGACATTCGCCAGGGCCGCTTGCTGTTGCGGTTTGCCACCGCCGCTGACGGCGACCTGACGCCGCACTTTGCGCTGCTGGGCCAGACGATGTCGCCCGCCGACGTGGCCGCCGCCCTGCGCGACGATCGCCACGCCATTTACCTGTTTCGTCCCGATGCCGGCGCGCCGCAGCTACTGCTGGCGCAGATCGGGCCGCAGGCGGCGGCGATGGTGCGCGCCCTGGCCCTGTCTCCGGCACGCTTTCCCCCCGAATCGCACGACGCCCTGGCCGCGCGCCTGGAATCGCTGCAGGAGACGGTGGACATCGAATTCCCGTCGACCTGGACGCGCACCATCGCCGCCGCCGATGATCGCCTGGTGGTGCGCCTGCAGCTGGCGGCTTCGGGTGCGCTGGAGGTGCGGCTGGGCGTGCGGCCGGTGCGCTTGGGGCCGGTGTTCGTTCCCGGCGAAGGCCCGGCGCTGGTGCTGGAGGGACAGGGCCGCGATCGCCACGGCGCCCGGCGCGATCGCGCCACCGAGCGCCAGAGCGGGCACGCGCTGGCCGAACGCCTGGGCCTGGAAGCGGGCACGGTGCAAGAGCCGTGGTGCTGGCGCGTGCCGGAAGGCGATCCGGCGTTGCATCTGGTGGCGACGCTGAAAGACCTGGAGGCCACCGTGGTGGTCGAATGGGCCGACGATTATCAGCTGCTATCGCTGGGCACGATCGGTCGCCGCGACATGCGCATGAAGGTCGCCGACCGGCGCGACTGGTTCGACATCGAGGGCGGCGCCCAGGTCAAAAAGAAAAAACTGGGCAAAGGCGGCAAAGACAAGGGCGGGCCAAACAAGGGCGACAAAGACGTCGAGGAAGTCGTCCCCCTGGCAGCGCTGTTCGCCGCCATCCGCGATGGACGCCGTTACGTGGCAGTGGGCGCGCACGGGTTCGTGCGCATCGAAGAGAGCCTGCGCGAAGCCCTGGCCCGCGTCGAGGGCGGCGTGTTCGAGAAGAACGGGATCATCCAGATCGCCGCCGTGGCCAGCGATCCGCTGCTGGGTTTGGTGGAACAGGAGGAGCAGCTGGAAGCGAGCGTCGCCTTCACAGCGCTGCGCCGCCGCCTGCGCGACGCCAGCGCCGCCGTCGATCAACCGCTGCGCTTGCCGCCGGCGCTGCAGGCGGCGCTGCGTCCGTACCAGGCGGCCGGCGCGGCCTGGATGGCGCGCCTCGGGGAGTGGGGCGCCGGGGCCATCCTGGCCGACGAGATGGGCCTGGGAAAAACCATCCAGACACTGGCCCTGCTGATTCATCGTGCCGCCGCCGGACCGGCGCTGGTGGTGGCGCCGACGTCGGTGGTCAGCAACTGGGCCGACGAGGCGGCGCGCTTTGCCCCGCAACTGGGCGTGCGCCTCTATCGCGGGCCGCAGCGCGAAGCGGCGCTGCGCGGCCTGGGTCCGGGCGATCTGCTGCTGACCAGCTACGCGGTGGCGGCGCTGGACGGCGAGGCGCTCGGGCGCGTGCGTTTCGGGTCGCTGGTGCTGGACGAGGCGCAGGCGATCAAGAACGCCACCACCGAACGGGCCAAGGCGCTGCGCGCGCTGGACGCCGAGTGGCGCCTGGGGCTGACCGGCACGCCGATCGAAAATCATTTGGGCGAGCTGTGGAGTCTGATGCGCGTGCTGTCACCGGGCCTGCTGGGAAGCTGGGAGCAGTTTCGCGCCCGTTACGCCGTGCCCATCGAAAAATTCGGCGACGACAGCCGGCGCCGATCGCTGGCCGCGCTGCTGCGGCCGTTCGTTCTGCGCCGCACCAAGGGCGAGGTGGCGCGCGAGCTGCCGGCGCGCACCGAGGTGGTGCGCGTGGTGCGCCTGTCGCCCGAGGAGCAGGCGCTGTACGAACAGATGCGCCAGGCGACGCTGGATGAGCTGCGCGAGGCGAAGAAGAACCCCGATCGCGACGGCAGCGACCTGCGCTTTGTTTTGCTGGCCGCGCTGACCCGCCTGCGCCAACTGTGCTGTCACCCGCGCCTGCTGTACCCGCACACCCACGCCGGCAGCGCCAAGGCATCGCATCTGCTGGATCTGTTGTTCGAGCTGCGCGAGGGCGGGCACAGGGCGCTGGTGTTCAGTCAGTTTCGCAGCTTTCTGGATCTGCTGGCCCCGCGCCTGCAGCAGCAAGGGCTGCGCGTGCTGGTGCTGGACGGCACCACGCCCACCCACGTGCGCGACGAACGCATCGCCGCCTTTCAATCCGGCGCCGCCGACGTCTTTCTGATCTCGCTGAAGGCGGGCGGCTTCGGCCTGAACCTGACCGCCGCCGACACCGTCATCTTGATGGACCCGTGGTGGAACCCCGCCGTCGAGGATCAAGCCACCGCGCGCGCCCACCGCATCGGCCAGCGGAACCCGGTGACCACCGTGCGCCTGGTCGCGCGCGGCACCATCGAAGAAGCCGTGCTGGGCTTGCACGCCGCCAAGCGTTCGCTGGCGGCCGGCGTCCTGGACGGCACCGACCTGGCGGCGTCGTTACCCAGCAACGAACTGATCGGCCTCATCCAGCGCGGCGGCGACCTCGGCGACTAAAAACGAGCGCACCTTCGGCGAGGCGGCGGCGGGTGGACCATTTGTTGATGACTGCCCGCAGCGGGTACGCCGCGATGCGATCGCCGATGAGAGGGCTGTTCGGCCTCAATTGCGCGCGGATAACGCAGGTGGCGCCTTCGCCGAGTCAGCCAACCGCCTAAGGTCCACCGGAGGATTCCCAAACAACTTCGCTTTGTGCCGGAGACGAGACTTGAACTCGTAAGCCCGTAAAGGCGGCGGATCTTGAGGACGCCGTGGCTGTTGCGCCTTGTTGCGTCCGAGGCGACAAAATGGCGAGAAATTGTGGCCTTGGTGCCAGATGCCGGGCGTTCTGTTATGCCCCATGCAACACCAGGCGACCGCGTTTGGTGCAAGGTTTGGTGCAACGGGATGATGGCCTCGTCCGCGGCCGCCGCCCGTGGTGAATCGACGCCGACATTGGTAAGCTTGGCCTCGCATGACCTTGACGCTGCGAGGACACATCGAGAACGGCCGGATCGTGGTGGATGAGCGCATCGATCTTCCCGAAGGCACCGAGGTGAAGCTGTCCCTCGTAGACGAAGCCGACGAGCTTGATGACGAGGACCGCGCGCGACTCCATGCCGCGCTCGATCAGGCTCAGACCGAGATCGATCGCGGCGAAGGGATACCCGCCAGCGAGGTCATCGCCGAGTTGCGTAAACGCGCTCGATGAGCGCTCACTACTCGATCATCGTCGCGCCGTCGGCCCGCCAGCAGGCGAAAAGGATTGCCGCTTGGTGGGAGGCGAACCGGGAGAAAGCCCCGATACTCTTCGCCCAGGAACTCGAGGCGGCTTTTGCTCGCGTGGCGACGGCGCCGACTACGGTCCGGGTGTACCGCGAGTCGAAGGGCCGCGTGATTCGCCGCCTCTTGCTACCCCGCACTTGTCACCACCTTTTCTTCGAGGTGAACGAGGCCAAGCGGCAGGTCCAGATCCTCGCTGTCTGGCACACGGCCCGCGGTCGTGGGCCGCGACTTTGATCGAGGAGATCGACTTGACTCGTGACTGACCGATTCGCCACGCCGACGTTCGATTTGAAGGCACTTGCCGAGACGTACGACGAGTTGCCGCTCTGGTCCGCCCCATTCGTCTTGCGCTTCTTGATGCCGTGCGCTTGCGCAGCGGGATGACGGTGCTGGACGTGGGGTGCGGTACCGGGTTCCCATTGCTCGAGATCGCAGCGCGGGTCGGCGGCGGCGTCGCACACGGGATCGATCCGTGGCGTGCTGCGCTTGAGCGCGCGCGGCGCAAGGCGGAGACCCGGGGTCTGGCGAGTGTGCACCTTCACGAAGGGGTCGCCGAAGCGTTGCCACTAGCAGATCAAACCGTCGATCTGATCGTGTCGAACAACGGCATCAACAACGTGTCGGATCTGGATCGGACGCTGGCTGAATGCGCACGCGTGGCACGCTCGGGCGCGCAACTTGTTTTTACCTTCAACCTGCCCGACAGCATGCGCGCGTTCTACGCGGCGCTTGAGGCGGTTCTCGTGGCGCGCGGCGATACCGGGGCGCCGACGCGGATCGCCGAGCACGTCTTCGCTCGACGGAAACCGCTCGCCTTCATCACGGCGGCCGTCGAGCGCGCGGGTTTCCGCGTCGAGGCGGTGCGGGAGGATCGGTTCACGCTCGGCTTCGCGTCAGCCGCGGCGATGTTCGACCACCCGTTCGTGCGAGTGGCGTTTCTCAGCGCCTGGCTTGCGATCGTTCCAGAAGAGGCGCGGGAGGCGGCGTTCCGGGAGGTCGAGGCGCGCTTCGTGGGCGAGGTAGCTCTCGAGATTCCGTTTGCGTGCGTCGACGCCCGCCGTGCTGGACGGTGAGGAGCTGAGAGGGTGCCGGAGACGAGACTTGAACTCGTAAGCCCTTGCGGGCGGCGGATTTTGAGTCCGCTGCGTATACCATTTCGCCACTCCGGCTTTGTGCTGTAGTTACAGTTATTTACGTCATACTGCTGGCTGCCTCCATTTGAGCGTTGTAGCCTGAATGTAGCTTATTTCGCAAGAGGTAAAGAGTCCGATGGCTAAGAAGAGGAGACGTCGGGGAAAAGGATTGGGCACCGTCTATCGTCGCGGCCAGATGTGGTCGGTCGCGTGGGTCCAAAACGGCGCCAAGCAGTATGCGCATGGGTTTCCGGACGAAGATACCGCACGACGCGTTCTCGCGGTACGGATTGGTGACCTCGCCGCTCGACGCGGAGGACTGAGATCCCCGAAGCACACCGGTCCTCTGTCGGAACTGGTGGATGCCTGGTTGAAGGTGCGCCGTGGCACGCACCGCTCGGCCGATCAGGACGAGTACAGATGGCGAAAACATCTGGCTCCCAACCTCGGTCGGTACGCGCCCGACGACATCGACGTCGCCCTGCTCAAGAAGATCGTGGCGGTCAAGCTGGCGGATGGGCTCTCGCCTGCGACCGTCCGTCTGCTCATGCGTCTCGTGTCCACGCTATACACGGACCTCATCGACGAAGGAAAGGCGACCAAGAATCCGGCGCGCATGCTGCCGAAGCAGACGCGCGCGCTCTTCAGGCCGACCTATGATCCAAAGAAGACGCCCTTCATCGAGAACAAGCAAGACATCGTCAAGGTGTTCAAGGGCCTGCCGGAGCCGACGAACGTCGCGTTCGCGCTCTCGGCGCTCGCGGGGCTGCGGCCCGGGGAGGTCAGGGCGCTGAAATGGGTGAACGTCGATCTCGCGCACCGGCGGATCTATGTCCGCGAGTCCGCAAACGGGCCGACCAAGGACAAGGACAGCCGCGAAGCGCCAATGGTGCCCGGCCTCCACGATCTCCTCATCGAGTGGAAGGCGAAGAACCCGGACCCATATAATGGGCTCGTCTGTCCGCCGATCCTCGGGATGCTGGGCAAGGCGGCGCCCGGGCCGCGGCGGCGCTTCCTGGGCGAACATCGAATCACAAAGTTCATCAAGGACGCCTGCCAGAAGGCGAAGCTGCCCCAGCTCACGTTCTACGAGGCAGGACGGCACACCTTTGCGAGCCAGTGGGTGCTCAACGGCGGATCGATCGAGAAGCTCCGCGAGATCCTCGGGCACTCGACGGTGCTGGTCACCGAGCGTTACGCACACCTTAAGCCGGACCTCTTCCAAGAGGCGGACCTGCTAAGAGCAGACGTTTCGCTCAGCAACGCGAGCTGACACGGGGCGCGACGATGGATGCCGGCGCTCGCATCAACCCGCGAAACGACGGATGTCCGGACCACTGAAAGCTTGAACTTTCGTGAGGTCGATGCGGAGCTCGCCACCGCGGCGCACATACGACAGAACGCCAGCCTTGCCCCAGCGCCGGATCGTCTGGACGCTGACCGAGAGGTGCCGCGCCGCCTCGTTAACGGACACGACGCGTGACGGAACTCGTTGCTCCAGCGCCCGAACGGCGTCGGTGAGGGCGACGACTTGCTCTTGGAGGCCTATTATGAGCTCGTTGGTCTGGCTCACCCGCGCCTGGCCATCTTGCGAGCGTGGAGTGATGCCGGGAAGCTGGACTGCAACTGAGGCCTGCGTAACGCCCCAGACGTCAGCTTTTGTCGACTTTGATGGTGGAAGGGAAAGGTCTATCTAGTTCCACCCATCGTTAAATGACGCGTCGGGGATGGCGCGCAGCTGCGGCGGGTGAGTGGCGCGCGATGTCGTGACGTTGCGATGAATGATGACACTCAAAAAAGGAGTCTTGATTTTGTTTGCGCCATTGTTCGCGGCCTGTGCCTTCGCAGAAAGCCAAATCTCTTTAGTGCCCGACGGAGGAGCGACGACAATGAGTCCGGACGTTGGCGTCATACAGCAACAACCCGACAACCGAGATGTCGCGGTTGAGTTGCCAGCTATCGATACGGCTCCGGCCGACCGGGTCATTGACGGTAACAAACAGTCCGACTGGTGGAACCCGATGTTTTCGCTCCGACGGCGGCTGACGATCGACATGCGCCTGACGTCAGCAGCCGACTTATCCGATTTCCCTGTTGCGCTCCGGATTCCGGCGAACACCGTCGATCCGACGGTGGCAGGTATGGCGGGCGCCGATGTCCGGTTCGCGGACGCGGCCGGCAACGCCCTGGCCCGTGATATCGAAGTCTGGGATGGGCAGGACACTTCGATCGTCTGGTTGAAACTGCCAAAGCTGCCTATCAATGAGACAGCGCCAATTTATATGTACTACGGCGTCCAGGGCACGCCTGCGCCAGCGAACGATCGTCAGGCGGTGTGGCCTGCCCCTTACGCGGCCGTCTGGCACTTCGCGAACAATCCGCAAGATGCCACGTCGAACCACTTCGACGGCGCGACGGTGCAGGCGACGTTCGAAGCCGGCAAGCTGGGGCTAGCAGCCAAGTTCAACGGCGCCGCAAAAGACCATATCGGGCTCTCTCACGGCATCGGCATTATCAGTGGGGCCGAAGCGGTCACAGAGTCGGCGTGGGTCAAGACCGAAGCCATTTCAACGACCAGCTTCGGCGCAATCCTGGCGGTCGGCACAGCAGACAAAACCGGAGACCTGGGTCGCACGCAGCTCTACATTTGGGGCGAAGCGGCCAGTTATCCTTACGGTGGACAGCCGCTGCGCAACGCTCTTTACGGGGAGATCAATCCCGACGAGATGCCCGGTGGCTGGGACTTTGTCGCGTCCCCGGTCGACGCGATCACGCCCGGACAGTGGCACTACGTCACAGTCGTTTTCGACGCCAAATACAAGTCGACCAGCGCCTACGTGGACGGCACGATGGTGGCGGGGCCGCTGGAAACGCCCGGCCACGGCGGAGGCGCGCCGCGGCCGGGGAATTGGACGCACACCACGTTCCCCGGCACGCCCACTGATCGGGTGGTGATCGGCGCCTTGGAAGACCTAAGCCACGGCTTTTACGATGGTCTCATCGACGAGCTGCGGGTGGAAACAGTGGCTCGTTCGGCGCAGTGGATCGCGGCCCAGGCCATCGCGGTCACGGGAGACGCCATCACTTTGGGACCGGAGGAGCACGCGCAGCCATGATGAGCTTGTTTGCGTAATGACTGTGTCGCAGACAAAGAGTTGTTTGGTGCTAGCCACACTGGCCACATTGATTGGTGTTTCAGCTTGCGCTTCCTCAGAGTCGAGCGGAGGCGGTATAGACAGCGCCGCCAAGGCAGGGTCGGGCGGCAACGGAGCGGGACAACTCGGCGGTTCGGGAGGGAATGCCGCCACGGCCGGCACCGGCGGCGCTGGCGGTGGCGCGAACGCGCCGGGGAGCACCGGCGGAAACGGTGGCAGCGACGCTTCGACCGGCCGCGCGGACGCTGCTGGTGACGGCCCTTCCGACAGTGCCGGCGACGTTGCCGGCTTTGAGGTGATCTCCGGAACGCCCGACGGTGGTGCGTATAGCCGGACGGGCTGGACAGCACAGTCGACGCCACCCTATGCGACCGGCAGCAACGCACTGAACATGGATCTCAAGTACGCGAACGCTTTCGACGGCAACTTCAACACGCGATGGTCCATCGGCTCCGCGAATTCGCCGGCGCAGACCATCGGTGATGAATTTACGTTCGACATGCTTGAGCCTCATGCCTTCAAGAAAGTTCTTTTTTGGGCGGGTGGTGAAAACGGCGTGAACGGTCCCGATCCGCGCGACTATCCAGGCGCGCTGGACCTCGCCACCTCGATTGATTGCCTTACGTTTGGACCAACGATCGCCAGCGGGAACGAACCGCAACCCGGTTGCAGCGCCTGCACGCATTCGTTTGTGATCACGTTGCCGACGCCGGCCGCCGCTCGCTGCGTTCGCCTGACGCTCACGAAGCGATTGCAGGCGGGCGGCCCTATCTGGTGGGCCATCTCGGAGCTGTTTGTCTATCCCTGAGCCGCAGATTGCAAACGCTGACGCGTCGTCTTTCACGTCCACGATCAAGTCCTAATGATTGGGTGCCAACATGCCAAACCAAAGCAACCGGAATGAATGGATCCGAGCCAATGTGTGGGCATGGCACGGCTGGGTAGCCGCGTCCGCCGCCATCGCCCTCGCCGCCTGCTCGGGCCAAATCGGGCAAGCGGGCGGCGTCGGTCCCATCGGCGGTGGCGGAACCGGCGGCACCGGCGTCGGCCCCGGCAAGTCTGCAGGCCCCGCCGCGTGTCAACAAGGTGCCTCTCTGGCGCCCGCGCGCTTGTCGCTCATCAGTGACGATCAGTACCGCAACATCGTACACGACGTCTTTGGCGTGACGTTTCCTGCCGCGACCAACGTGACGTCGCCTCCGAGTAAGACCGGCAGTTACCCGTACGACGAGAGCGCAAACCTCCAGGCGACGACCGTGCAGGAGTACCAGCGCGCCGCGGACATCGTGGCATCTCTTGTGACGTCGATGCCCCCGTGCACGATGGGCGCGGTGAACGCCGCCTGCATGGAGACGTACCTGCGCAACACGCTGCCGCGGGCGTGGCGCCGGCCGGTGACCGACAGCGAGATTGTCGGCCTGATGGGGATCTTCAGCATGGCGTCCGGCGAGACCCGGCAAACCCAGCTCACTATGGAAGCCGCGCTGATTCATCCGGCGTTTCTGTTCCGTACGGAGATTGGCAACGACGCGGCGACGGCCACCGGCAAGGTGCAACTGACTCCCTACGAGTTGGCTTCGGCGGTGAGCTTTGCGGTGCTCAACTCCGTGCCGGACGCCGGGCTCTGGGCAAAGGCGCAAGACGGCTCGCTGACCCAGTCCGCGGTGCTGGCGCCGAGGTAGGCCGACTCCTAACGCTGCCTGCGGTGCAGACGAATCTCATGAAGAAGGTGTCGTACTACCTGGATTTCGAGGCGCTGCCGTTTACCGAGAAAGACGCCACGGCGTATCCGAACTTCGCGTCGCTGCAGCCCGCGCTTTACGAGAGCGCGCAGATGTTCCTAAGCAGCATCGTGTGGACCGGTCACTTCAACGATCTGTTCACCACCAAGACGATCTACGCCAATCAGGCGATAGCGGCGGCCTACGGCCTTCCGCCGATCACCGGGACTGTGCTGCAGCCGATCACGCCGACGGGCGACATGTACAGCGCGGGCCTGCTTACGCAGCCGGCCCTCCTCGTGGCATCGAACACCAACGCCTCCGGCGACGATGTCATTCACCGCGGTCTTTGGGTTTACTACAACTTGCTCTGTGCCCCTGCGCTTCCGCCTCCTCCGGGGAACGCGGCGTCGGTGGCAATGTCGCTGACCGGCGAAAGCACCCGCCAGCAGGCAGCGTATCGCGATGTCGTCCAGCCCGGGGTGTCCGGGTCCGGTTGCGGGGCGGGCTGTCATGGCCGCTTCGATCCGTTCGGTCTGGTCACGATGAACTACGACAGCATCGGGCGCTACCGCACGACTGATCCGTCGACGACCCCGCCAAACGCTCCGATCGATAGCAGCTCCGTCGTGGCGCCCGGTGTGCTCGCGGGAACGACGATGCCCACGCCGGTCTCCGGCGTGGAGGACGTCGCGCACATGTTCGTGCAGGGGCGCCAGGTCTCCGACTGTGCGGCGGACACTTTGGCGACGTATATGCTCGAACACAGCCCTGACGTCGAGGGGTCGTGCGACCTTGGGACCGTAAAGGACGGCTTCCACACCAGCGGTTCGTTTGCACAGCTGTTTGGTTCGATTCTCACGTCCCCTGCATTCGCCACTCGGGACATCCACTAAAGCGCAAGGTGATAAATATGCGAAAATTCCAGCTGTCACGACGCGGATTGCTCGCCGGAGCGGGAGCGACCGCCATGGGAACGATGTTGAGGCCGATGATGGCCTATGCCCAGACGGGCGTGGCGCCGCAAAGGCTGCTTTTCATCCATCGCCCAGATGGCACCACGATCGGCACATCGAACGATGCCCGCTGGTGGCCGAGCGGAGGCACCACCGGATGGAAGGCTTCGCCGCTGCTTTCGTCGTTCACCGACGGAAAAATCGCTTCTCTGCAGAACAACATGGTCGTCCTCAAGGGCCTGAGTTGTCCGCGAAACATGAACTGGCTGGGCGACAAGCACGGCGGTGGGTTCATCGGAATGCTCACCCCGCCATTGAAAGACCTCGGGGATACGACCTTGCCCAAGCTGCCGACCTACTCGCCGTCATATCAGCTCGACCCGAACACGAAGAGCATCACGGCCTCCGACGAGTCCATCGACCAATTGCTTCTTCGCCAGATTCCTGCGTTGAAAGGCTCGCCGTGCCCCATCCCTTCGGCGCAACTGACCTCGTCCACCGAATCTGCGGATCGGATGACCAGCATTCCTTATGGCGGGAGTTGCGTGAGAGTCACGTCTTACACCCGGCCTCCCGCCGGCGGCCCAATGACCCAGGGTGCGACAGTCGTGCCCGTACCTGTCGCGCTATATCCCGAGGCCAGCCCGATGACGGCCTTTCAGAACTACTTCGCGTCCGGTCTGATCGGCATGACACCGGCTCAGTCCGCGCAAGCCGCAGCCGAGAACAAGAGCGTGCTCGATTTCGCTGCTTCCGGCCTTTCGGGCCTTCAGTCGCGTATTCCGAAATCGGAGATTTCCAAGGTCGTGGGAAGCCTGGACGCCATTCGTCAGCTCGAGATGAATCTGGCTGCTTCGGCATCCATGGCTGCAGCGTGTGTGCCGCCCATGTTCGCGGGCGGCCCGATGTCGCCGATCCCAAGCATGGTCGATTCGCAGACGTATCCGGTGTGGAAGCAGATGAAGGAAATCATCAAGACGATGTTCCTATGCGATCTGACGCGGGTCGTCTCGTTTACATTCGGGTACGGCAATTCCAGCATCCACTTTCAAAACGTCCTCCAGGATCCGGAGCTCATGGGCAAATACAAGGACACCAATGGCAACCCGATCAACGACTCCAGCGGGTGTCATGATATCTCGCACAATCAGGGGGCCGACCCGGCCAACGCCCAGTACATCATCGACAAGTACCATTGCGACAGGACCGCCGAGCTGCTTGCGGAGATGAGCACCACGCCGGACATCGGCGGAGGCACGCTGCTCGACAACACGCTCGTGGTGTTCTGGAACGAGTGCAGCAACGGGAATGTCCACGGCGCCGTCGACATGCCGGTGCTGCTCTTCGGGGGAAAGTTCCTGAACTTAAAAGGCGGCAGCTATCTGCAACTGGGAAGCGGGCAAACTGGTCATGTGGCGAACGGCACTTACAGTAAGCCGGCGCCGCCTTACGCGAGCGATCTCTGGGTCACGACAGCTCAGGCGTGGGGTTACCCGTTGATGGGCTATGGCGACCCGAGTTGGAATACTGGCAAGTTAAGCGGGATCTACGATTAGCGACTGAATTAGACAGTTAGCCCGAGCCCCGGACGCCGACTCGGGTGGTTCTATCGTTATGGGAGGGCTGTCGGAGCAGCCGGCCAGACGGCGGTACCGGAACGGGCGGTGGCCAGTGGGGGAAAACGGCGGGGACGGTGTTCGTCTGAAAGGAACGAAGGAGTCGCACCCGTTGTGAAATGGCGGTAACCCCCGTCGGAGTTCTGTAGTGGTCATCGGGGTTGTCCTTGCTCAATTACAAGCCGAACGCCGACCAAGAGGTTGCCCGTATGAGCACGAGATCACTGCCGCTGGGGCTCTTTGGTTCCGTGACCTTGGTACTGATCATTGGCGCATGTAGCGGCAGCCCTGGCACGGCCGGCTCTGCCGGAAGCGCGGGGACCGCCAGCACCGGTGCGGGCGGCATCGCGGACGCGACGAACACCGCGGGCACCTCCGGCGCTGGTGGCGGTGCCGGCGCTGGAACGACCGGAAGTGCTGGAAGCGGAGGCAGTTCCGGCGGCTCGGCAGGAACGGCGGGAGTCGGCGGCGGGGGAGCTGGCGGCGGCGGCGCCGGTGGAACGACCACCTGCACGAATGTCTGCACGAATGCGGCGACGCAGTGTGAGTCGGGCACGAGCCTTCAGACGTGCGGCGTCGCAGGTTCCGGCTGTAACGCCTTCGTTTCCTCGACGTGCGCAACCGGGCTCCTCTGCGAGCGCGTCGCGCCGGCCGGGTGCGCGGATCCAAACTGGGCCGAGTGGCCGATGCCCAATGGCCCGTCGGAGGTTGGGGCGGGTGCTCCGAACCCCGAGACCTATACGGACAACGGGGACAGCACGGTCACCGACACCGTCACGGGGCTCATGTGGCAGAAGGCCGTGGCGGCGAGGACCTTCCCCCCAGCCCCAGGCGGTGGCGTTCTGTCCAATGCTGATGCTCGCCACCCACAGCGACTGGCGCCTCCCACGATCATCGAGCTGACGTCCATCGTGGATCTCGCGCAGTCAAATCCAAGCATCAACGTCACGTCTTTCCCGGCGACGCCGGCAGCAGCTTTCTGGTCTTCGTCTCTGGTGGCTGGCTCGCCGGCCTACGCGTGGAGCGTCTCCTTCAACCTCGGCAGCACGAGTTCCAGCGACATGACGACTGCGGGCAATGTACGTTGCGTGCGCTGAGGACGGGATTTTCATTGTCTGGCCCTTTGCCCATGAATCTGGAAAGGAGCAGGTGACATGAACGCCATGTTTTCCCGTTTTCTCGGCGCGATCGCGCTGGTCACCGTCGTCTTGAGCGCGTCTGCCGAAGCGAACGCGCCTGCCGGGCGTTACACGATGAACGGCGGAACAGTCTTCGACACCAAGACCAAACTCACCTGGCAGCAGACGGTCCCGCCGGCGAAGTATGCTTGGGCAGCAGCCAAGACCTATTGCCAGACCCTGAGCCTCGCGGGCACCGGCTGGCGCCTTCCGACGAGGAAGGAGCTACAGACTATCGTCGACTATTCGCAGTCGAGCCCGTCGATTGATCCGACAGCTTTCCCGGCAACGCCGGCAGAAGCCTTCTGGTCTTCGTCTCCGGTGGTCGGCTCGCCGACGGTCGCGTGGAGCATCTACTTCATCATCGGCCTTACCTACAGCTTCGTCGTGACGGATCCGAACGAGGTTCGTTGCGTGCGGTGATCCACGGCCACAACACTACTCTGCGGCGGTGTCTGGCGGCGTCATTGGCCGAGATATTAGATCATGTCCACTGCCTCCCGGCCTGTCGCCCCTGACCGGCCCCCCCCTCTTCCAGCGGCGGCGTCGGCCGGCTCCGCCGAGACGAGCCCGGCTTTCTTCGTCTGTCGCACGACCTCCTCGATGAATTGTCGAGCGACCTCATCTTGTATCAGGCGGTCGGCGTCGGCTCCATTACACGTTCTCATCGTGGGGTGTAGACTGAATGAATGGGAAGAGGAAAGCGCGCGGAGCGCGCCCGCGGAAGGCGGATCTTAATAGTGCTTGTGGCCGCGCTCTCGCTTCGCGCTGGTGTCGTTCGCGCGGAGGCTATCGTACGAAACCCGTCCGAGGGTGACGGTGATTTCATGGCGCGGGTGCTGGGACCTTCGGCCGAACTCGCTCAGGGCGTCGCTCGTTCGACGGAGATCGCGCCTGGCAAGCTGACCCTGATCGGGTTCGTGAATATTCAGGACGACGGTCTGGTCGGGCACCTCTTGATCGAAAGGTCGTCCGGCCAATTCGAGCACGTGACGTTCCAAAGCTGCGATTCGGAGGGGGCAGCGCCGGAGTTGATGGCCGTGTTCTTTGCCCGGACGTCCAAAGGCAGGGGGCGCGACCTGGCCGTGCTCTGTCGCTGGGAACAGCAGCACGCGGTCGCCAATGGAATGCTCTATGGCGGCGAATTCTACCGCGCTGAAGACCGAGGCGCGAGGACCGTCGTCGAGCCTGTGGCCGAGCTGAACAAGAAGTTCAAGACGGACAACCTTGTCCATCTCAGCGAACATGGCAAGTGGGTTCAGGGCCCGAAAGCGAAGTTCAGCACGGTGACCGAGGTCAAGAGGCTGCTGACCAAGATGGGGCTCAAGCAGTCGCCTCAATAGCGGAGGCCGAACGTCGACACCGAGGAAACAATGTTCGCGAGCGTGGACCGGCAGAGCACGTCCAGCGCATATTTACGCTTGGCCTCCCGCTCGGGAAAACTCTGCAATGAGCTGTTAATGCGCTTGGACAGTGCCTGATAGGCCTCGATGTCCGCCAGCTCGTTGAGCCTGTGCTTTTCCCAGAACCATGCTGCCGACAGAGCCGCATACACTGGAGTCGCCACCAGGTCTGGATTCTGGACGATGGCCACATTGACGTCTTTGGCGAACGCCGCGTAGTTGTCCCTGCCCGTGAGCTGGATGAGACCGCGCCCGCGGTACTTCCAGCCGTCGCCGCTGGCCGCGTCTTCGTTCCCCATTCGTTTTGCGTAGACCTTGTTCGCGAGCGCCTCGGGTTTGTTGACGTAGGGATCGGCGTCGACCTGGGTCTTGAAGGCCGAGGGGAAGACCTTGGTCAGCCGGTCAGCGTCCTTGTACCTCAAGTTCTCCTCGACGGCGTGGAGATAACTCGATTCGTGCGCGATGTGCCCCAAGAATGCCGCCATCCGCCTCGCTGACCGCGTGATCTTCATGCGGCTTTCAACGGTCCCACCCATATCTCCGCCGCGGTCGCGCGCACGCGTGGCAGGGCCTGGCGTAGCAGCGTGACGGTCAGCCCGCCCGACAGTGGATAGAGCTCCAGGCGTCTCCGAATGGACTTGTCGTGCTGCCACTCCGCCCGACCGACAGGCAGGCGGTGCTGGTGGTGTACGAGGTGCCTCAGCGCGGTCGCGTGGTCGTTGTGCTCTCTAGGGAAGCGCCGAGGGGACCAGCTTGTCTCCAGCCCATGTGGCGATTCTGCCCTACTTTGCAATTCTCCTGTGGATATTCAGGGACCGCGTGTAGTTGGCCACGCCTTTCCGCTGAAATCTGACCCGCCGGCGCGCACCCGTGGCCAAAACGTAGCGTGGCCAAAATTCGCGGTGGTGGCCAGAAGCGCGCAGAGACGTCCGGCGCGGACGAAAGAAAAGCGGACCCAGGGACTTTGCCCCCCTGGGCCCGCTGATGGACCGCGGCGTCCATTCGTCTGGCGGATGAGGCCGACCGAGGCACGATAAGTGCGGTAGTTCGGTGCGTCCATTTTTCTTCCGTCCGCGCGGCGAATGGACGAAGAAACGGCTCTATTTCAGCTTTGCTGCGCCGGTTGCCGGGCGCCGTTCTTCGTGTGTCCCAGGGATTACCGGGGCCAGATCTACTGCGGTCGAATTTGTCGCGGAAGTCACCGACGCCACCCAGGCCCTTCGACCGACGGCGGACCGGTCGCTCGACGACCTCGACGCTGTAGTAGACGCTCGGTTGCGGGGTGCCAAAGTCGTCGGTCAGTCCGAAGAAGGATGTACCGTCCAGATCGGCCGCAGACACTGCAATGCGCGGAGGTCGGTCGAGCCACAGCGCCAATCCTTCGAGCAGCATCAGCGCCGCGCGCGGATGCCGGACCTGTCTCGTCGCCGGCAGCACCGCCCTCATCAGCTCGTCGTTCCCGTCGGTCACCAAGATCCGCGTTCGTGTGCCCGATAGAGACATCGTCACCGTGTACTGGCTCATCGTCGTCGCTCCCGCCGTCGGTCGCGGCCGCGCCCACCGTGGGCAGCGCCGGATCGTTCGGCGCCGTCCAGTCAGCAGCAAAGGCAAGTTTTTCGGGACCCTGATCCGTCACGAATCGTCCCAGGGAGGCTGCGGTCGCGCGCCGCCGCGCAATGTGCGCGCGCTGGTGATCGCGGTGGTCCTCGCGACCGGCCTCGCTTGCCTGGTGGCGAGCATTCGATGCACGGCGAGCGCGCAGGCGCCCGCCGGTGCGACAAATTCGACCGCAGTAGATCTGGCCCCGGTAGTCCCTGGGACACACGAAGAACGGCGCCCGGCAACCGGCGCAGCAAAGCTGAAATAGAGCCGTTTCTTCGTCCATCCGCCGCGCGGACGGAAGAAAAATGGACGCACCGAACTACCGCACTTATCGTGCCTCGGTCGGCCTCATCCGCCAGACGAATGGACGCCGCGGGTCCATCAGCGGGCCCAGGGGGGCAAAGTCCCTGGGTCCGCTTTTCTTTCGTCCGCGCCGGACGTCTCTACGCGCTTCTGGCCACCACCGCGAATTTTGGCCACGCCTCGTTCTGGCCACGAGTGCGCGCCGGCGGGTCAGATTTCAGCGGAAAGGCGTGGCCAACTACATGGCTACTGCCGGGTCACGACATCAGGGATGACATTGCACGAAGTACGCGGCTTGAATGTTACTGACAGACGGCGCCGTCTTCACCCGGAGATGCATCTGGATTACATGCCTCCAGGCAACAGAATAAGCCGCCTGGATTATTACCTGAGCTGCACGACTGGGCCCCAGCATTCGAGCATGGAGTACCGCCAACGACGCAGTGTCCGCCGGCGACGGTACACGAATCTTCCGATGAGCACGTCACACTAGGAGCGAGACAAGCCAGTGCCAAAATCAATACGATAATCGCCTTCATACCCCAGCCTTTCGATAGCATCACTAACTTCAATAAAATATGCTCGCGCCGCCGCTCGAATCGGTCAGGCCAAATGCGCAGGCAGGTGTAACGGTACTCCTTCGTGTAATAAATGAGCCTTGGACATTATTGAAGTTGTTCCAGTTTGGCCCAGGCATGTAGGTAGCCTCGCTAAAAAAATTCATCACGTTGTCAGGTGGATACTGATTGCACGCTGTTACGTTATATGCCTCGAGCACTCCCTTAAACGCAAGCGCTGTATATTGGAGGTTCTGAAATTCAGGCTGTGCAGTCGTGGTTTGGCCAGTCCTAGTATTCTTTGACCAGATATACCATTTGTTGAATGTACCCACCCGCGTGAAATCCGTCCCATTAAATTGTGTCGTTGTAGTGATCACATCGCCCTGAACTGCGGGTATCATCGGCGAGACGTAGGTTCCACCACTTGAGACGTACCAATTTGCGACAGCATAAGAATATCCCCCGCCATTCGCAGAACCGACGCCGTATTGAAGGACTGGCTGTACAATGAAGGAACCGTCCGACGGCTCCATCCCAGGGAAGAAGTACAACAATTGGCCACTATTCGAAGTAGGCGGCGCTGGCACCGTAAAGTTCCCGGCTATAGCGTTCCACCAGTTGAATCCATTTAGGGTCGGAGCGGTTGCTACGTCCCACTCGACCCAACCGTTTGTAGCCGGCACTTGTCCCACAACCGATTCCTGCGGTGGGCGAGTGCCGCTTGTGCACCGAGGGTATGTTGCGACAGTGACCCCGTTAACTGACACAATGCCATCGTCGGTCACGGTCGCACCGTCTGGAATTTGATGCACGCATGATTGGCGTCTGAATCCCATTGGCGTGGCGACCCACGGATCGCCAATCGGCGTTAATGCAGCAGTAACTATCGATGTACCCTCCTCTTTAGCGGAGTCGCCGCATCCAACGAGCCAGCTGCAATCACCCCGACAACCAGATACCTCATCTTGACCTCCTCGACATCGCGCCGAAACATTCGGCATTTCCAACTCGCACTCCTTTGGTACACACCAAAAGGCGAGTGGTGCTCACGTTGGAGCAACGGACGTGCCACGAATGGACGCGCTGAATCATGCGTCTCAGGTCAAAGTGATCGGCTGAAGTAGTTTCGGTTTCAAAACCTCGGAAGGTGCACAAACAGCCTCCGCGCACTGGAGGCCGTCAGCCTCGAAGAGCGCCCGCAGCGCGTCCGAGATGTCTCTCCGGGTACGGAACCACTCCACTCTCAGGCACTCGTTGCGGAACTTGCCGTTGAAGCTCTGTGGGTAGTGAAAAGAAGCGCGGGTTCGGTGCGAGCCGGCCTGACAACAGTCGAAAGTCCGATAATGTGCGTTATGTTAAATATCAGAATTCGGCATGGAGCGAGACTGGAGAGAGTCGTCGATGCCGTTCGCGAAGTTTGCTTTGAGCGGCGGCCAAGGTCGTGCGCTCCCCAAGGGTTCGAACGGTTCGACCTGGCTGCCCATCGTCGAAGACGACTGTCGGGAATGACATCCCCCCAAACGGGCGCGCCCAGCTAAGCTGCGCCAGCATGGCGGCACTGAATAGTGGCACAGACGGCGTGGACGGCGGATCAGGTTCGCCGAGTGGAAAGGTGGGCGACGTCTTTCGCGACATCCTCGATTGGAGCCCGTCGCTCGCCCGCTGGCAGAACGAACTGCTTCGCCGCGTGCTTCGCGTGAGGGAGCTCGGGGAACAAGAGATAGCCGAGTTGGCCGCGGCGGCCGTCGCTGAGACCGAGCAGCAAACTTCGATGTACCCGTTCCTGTCGACGAATGACCTTCCATCCGTAGCTGCACCGGAAAGACATAGCCTTCTCGCATCGGTGGCCAGCGTCCGAAACATCAACGTGCTTCGGGCTGACCAAACTCTCACTTTTGGGGCCCAACTGACGGTCATATACGGTGACAACGCGTCCGGCAAGTCCGGCTATTGTCGCATGCTCAAGAAGGTTTACCGGGCTCGGGTCGTTGAAGACATTCTTGGCGACGTGCGCGGTGACTCCGCTCCGTCAGGACCGGCGGAAGCGACGTTCGTCGTAAAGGGTCCATCCGGTGCCGAGCAGCGAGTCGCATGGACGGACGGCACACCCATCTCGAACGTAGGAAGATTCGCCGTCCTGGACAGTGCTTGTTCGCTCACATACGTCCGCGGCGGCATCCTCGCTGTGGGGCCCGCCGGCATCGATGTGCTGGACCGCTTCGCTGCAGAATTGGACAGGGTCAAGCTACGCTTGGGCACCCTCGCGTCGCAAGTGCAGCCCTCGAAACAAAGTGTGCAGCACCTGGAGGATGACACAGAAGCCGGACGATTCGTGAAGTCGCTGTCGTCCACCACGAGTGATGAGGCGATCACGACCTTTGCGGTGTGGAACCCGGGGCAAGAAGCAGAACTCCAGCGCCTGGAGTCAGCCCTGGTGGCGGCGAAGTCAAGCACTCCTTCGGCGCAACGCGCGGAACAGAAAGCCAAAAGTGAGGCCTTGCGCTCCCTTCGAGAGCGCGTCGCGAGCTGGATTGTAGACGGCCAAGCTTCCCGTCGAAATCTGGCCAAGCTGGACGTCGTAATTTGGCCTTCTTTGGTGGAGGGGTTTGGGTTTTCTGGCGCCAGGAATCGGCGTCGATGTCGAGGATGTGGCAGTGCTGAGAAAAGCGATCGACGAGGGCGACGACGCAGGCGGCTCCTGGGAACACGGTGCCCCACTGCTTGTAGGGCAGATTTGTGGTGATGACGACGGACCTGTTCTCGTGTCGACGGAAAACGATGTTGTAGAGCAGGTCGGCGGAGCGACCATCGCAGGGCAAATATCCAAGCTCATCGACGATCAAAAGTTTGGGAGCCAGGTAGCGGTGCTTGAGGCAGCGCTCGACGGCGGGTAGTGATTCGCGGCGGAGCAGGTCGGCGAGGACGGCGGCCAGGGAGCAGAAGCGCACGGTGTAGCCCCGCAGGATGGCGGCGAGGCCGAGGTTCTGGGCGAGAGTTGTTTTCCCGACGCCGCTCGGGCCGCGGAAAAGTACATTGTCGCCGCGCTCGATGAAATCGAGAGTGCTGTACAGATTGTCGTAAAGGTTGCGGTCAATGGTCTTCGGGTGATTCCAATCGAAACGGTCGATGGTGGTGAATTTGCCGAGCGTGGCGATACGAGTTCGGGCGGCGAGATTTCTGGCCTCTCGTTCACGTCGCTCGGTCTCGACCAGTTTTTCGCAGATCTCCAGGGCGCCCAGCCGGGCGTGGGTGGCGTGCTCGATGAAAGTCCGCAGCACGACGAGGGATGAGCGGAAGCCCAAGGAGCGAAGCTGGGTGGCAATGTCATCGCTTGGCATCGTAGCCTCCGAGATCGTGCGGAATGACGTCGCGGTCAGGCACGCCGTCGCTGATGGCGATGTTGGGCATCGGGCGGTCGGCGGCGCGGCGATGATATTCGCAACGCACGCCGATCTGCCCTGGATCGTGGGTGCCGCGCTCGATGGTTTCGACGATGGCCTTGGCGAAGATGACGTCGCCGTAAAGGTCGAGCATCTTGCTCGCCTGCGCCACCATGCTGCCGATGTTGCGGCCAGCGTTCACCCAGCGTTCGATGAGGATGTCGATGTTGGGGGCGGCGGCGCGCAGTCGATCACGACCGATGGCCGGCGCTGCTCCGCGCTTGCGACGCAAGATCTCGGCCCGGTGCTCGGCAGCCTCGATCTTCTGGCGGTGTCCCCACGACCGGCGATGCTCGGCAACGACCTTTGGGCCGTCGACGATCCGGACCAGGCGGTCGTCCGCCACGATGGTCAGCGTCTTCTCGACATGATCCGGCGGTACTGAATAGATATTGGTGTCGAAGCGCGCGAATGCGGTCTTGTCGATAAATACCGGCTCCACCAAATCGGTGGCGGGCAGCGGATCGGGCAGCGGCAAGAGGCGGGTCTGTTCCTCGGCGAGACAGTCGGCGATGGTACGTTCAGGGAAGCCTGGGTGCCGCTGCTGATGCGCGATTTCATCGATGAAAGTCAGCAGCTCTCGGTTGCCTTGCTCGATGTTGTAGATCTCGCGTCCGGCGAGGAAGCGCTCACGCAGGAAGCGGATCTTGCGCTCGACGCGTCCTTTTTCGTTTCCACGGTACGGCCTACAGAGTCGAAGCTGGACGTGTAACGCGCTCCCGAGATCGAGAAGCAACGGATGGAAGCGGACCGCATCGCCGTGTCTTTCAAGGACGACGATCTTCGGATTGTCGAAGAGCCACTGGCGAGCGCAGCCACGAAAGTACGTCGCCGCGCGGG
>DATATI010000044.1 GCA_036268875.1 Polyangia bacterium
CACAGATTTACTCAGGTAATCGTTGGATTTGTGACGTGTTTCTGACTCAAAATTGACGGGAAAGCAAACTGTTTTTAACGCATTGTTAACAAGAGTTAAGGTAGGGTTAATTTTTCCGCCGAGCGGCGCCTGAAGCCTAGGGAAATAAATCCCGTGTAATCGTCTTACCGGGTGAAGAGATAGCTGGGGACCTCACCAATCTATCTTTGGTTCTGACGCAGCCCGAGAGTGTGCGACGCTCGGCATTCTAGCGGCTCGGACCAAGCGCGCGTCAGAATGCCGCGGGCCAGTCATTCCCCGCGGTCAGGGCGGCGCCGGATCCGTCCTGACATGGACGACGGCGACGTCATCAGCGTAGAGCCGCCGCCAGCCTGGCAGATGGTCGAGCAGCAGGGCCGCGGGGCGCTGCGGCGCGATCAATGTCCAGACGACGCCGTACTGGTCGAGCAGCTTTGGCAACTCGTCGCTCTCCAGGAGCATTGCTTGGACATAGCGCTTGATGAATTCGTCGCCGTAAAGCTCGGCCCGCCCGTCGATAAAGGGCGGGATGCCGGCAAAGATCAGGTAGCCGCCAAAACCGTAATCATTGAGGACCGGACCGGTCACGTGAGCCGCCTCCACCGTGGCGAGGGCGGCTGTCGGCAGCGCGACGTCCGGGCGGGCCGCGGCGCCGTGAAGCACCGCGGCGCTGACGGCCACCAATACGGCGCCGGCGAGTGCGACGCCACGCAGGGACGCCAGCTTTGCCAGCTCCGCCAGGCTGCGGTCGACCGGACCGGCCGTACGGGCGGCCGGCAATGCCCTCAGCTGGGGGGCGAGCGCCGGGGCGAGCAGCAACGGAGCGACAAGGCCGACCAGCTCGCCGTGGCGGCGATGCTGCAGCGCCATGTGCAACAACAACAACAGCATCAACAGCCGGGTCGGCGGCAGCCGCCAGCCCAGCGCGAAACCGGCGAACAGCACGACGGCGAGCCACAGTTCGAGGGGCTCGAAGGACTGGAAGTCGGGGCTGCGCCATTCGACCAGCTGCCCCATCGCAAAGCCCATCCCAGTGAGGCGGAACGGCAGCAACAGCCCGGCGACGCCATAAGGGGTGAGGAGCGCCGCACCGACCGCCAGCACGCCGAAGAAGCCCCAGCCGGCCGCCGCCTGGCGCCGGGTGCGCCAATCCGGGGCGAGCAGCACCGCCTCGGCGGCCAACAGCCCCACGAGGCCGAGCCCGAACAGGTAGCCGCCGTGCAGATTGGCCCACAACGCCATCAGCGCGGCGAGCCAAGGCGCTGGCGCCCGGTTCTCGCTGCGCGCCCTTACCAGCCCCGCCGCCCAGGCGACAAGGATCGGCAGGGTGAAGATATGCGGCCGCGCCAGCACATGCGGTATGACGAGGGTAACGGCGAGCGCCGTGGCGATCATCGCGTGCACCGGTAGGAGGCTATGCAGCAGCTGGCGCAACAGTATCGCCACCGCCGCAGCGGCGCAGAAGGCGGTCACCGCCACCAGTCCGGCCCAGCCGAAGGTGTCGAACAACCAGGCCAGCACGACTTCGCCCAGCCATTCATGAGCGACCCAGGGCGCGTGCGCCATTGTTCCCGAGAAGATGCCGTAGTGGGGCGCCGCGCGGTGCGCGATGATCCAGCGTCCGACGGCGATGTGCAAATCGGTGTCGGGATCGTGGAGCACCGCGCCGCCGTGCCCGGCGATGAGAGCATAGAGGCCGAGGCCAAAGATCAGCGGCAGGGAGAAGGCGTAACGACTGCGGCCAACTGCCAGGGTCGCACTGATCCGCATATTGATACGCATACTGCGGTGCCGCGGGACGGAATTGACGATGTCAATTAGGCCATTCGTGATCGCCGCGAAAGCGGCAGGTCAATTCATCACCGGCTTTGATTCCCAACAGGCTCCGTGCGCCACGAAAGAGCGAAATCCGGTTATCGCTTCCTTAACTACTCCGCGGGCAGGGTGGGCCGGCA
>DATATI010000045.1 GCA_036268875.1 Polyangia bacterium
CAGAACGATTACCCGCCGCGCCTACGGCTTTCACAACGCCGGCAACCTCATCGCCTTCATCTTCCTCTGTTGCACCGGGCTCATCCTCCGTCCCGTCTTCAAGACGCCCGTTTCACACCCACTCGAATGTTAGGAGAGCCGGAATTGGCCGCACCCCTGGTTGGCGCCACTGTGTCGACGAAGTTTCCAGTGCCATCGGGACAGCGGCCATAGGTCTGGAGGGCGTGGGTGGCCCACATATAAGAATCGAACTGTGTCGTGCCGGTCGGATCATACAAATGCGCTTCGTCTTTGCTGCCCAGCCCGAAATTGCCGGTGCCGCTGTTGAAGCCGTCAAAGGCGAAGTAGCCATGCGGCGCGATGGCGGCCGGGCCGACGATGGAATAATTGTGCGATGGGGTGTCGTCTTTGAAGATCCATCCAGTGACATCGATGGTCTTGTCCGCTGACAGGTTGTAAAGCTCGACCCAATCGGGTCCATTGCTGGCGTCATTGGATTCGACTTCATTGATCACAATCAACGACGGTCCACAAGCGCCCGACCCGTCGCACATCACGCCACTGTTCAGACTGCAGACCTTCCCCGCCGCCGCGTTCACGTGCGAGACCGTCCCGCTGCTGCACGAATCGTCGGTGCAGGGATTGCCGTCATCATTGTCGGTGTCGTCGATGGCCACGCGCGTGGCGCCCGAGCCGTTGCACACCACCTTCTTGCAGTCATCCGCGGTCTGCGTCGCCACCGCGGTGCCGTCGACGGGATCAGCGCGCCCGCAGACGTGGCTCACGCAGGTCCAGATCGTGCACTCGGTGTTGGTGCCGCAGTCGCCGGCGACGGTGCAACCCATGCAATGCCCGCTGCCGTCGCATTGCCCCCCGGCACAGGTGGTTCCTTGGGCCAGGGCCGGGTTCGAAGGCGTGCCGTTGGTGCAGACGTCGCCGGTGCAATCGTTGCTGTCGTTCGGGTGGTCAGTGTCATCGTTTTGTGACGTCACGCCGCCGTTGCCGTCGCAGATAGCGGTCTTGCAGTCGCCCGCGTTCTGACTGGCCAGCAGCGTTCCGCTGATGGGATCGTTGTGCCCACAGACGCCTTGCACGCTGCAGGTGAATTTCTGGCACTCGGTGTCCGTGCCGCAATCGGCGGCCACGTTGCACGCCACGCAGACGCCGGCCCCGTTACAGTGGGTGCCGCCGTTTTCACTGCAGTTCGCGGTGGCGGCCAGCGGCGGGTTCGACGCCACGCCGTTGGCGCAGAGATCGGCGGTGCAACCGAGGCCGTCAACCGGCAGGTCCGTGTCATCGGGCTGGGCCAGGATGGCGCCAAGGCCGTCGCAAACCGCCTTCTTGCAATCCTTCGGCGTCGGGTCGGTGACGACGGTCCCCGACGCGACATACGACGGCACGCAACGGTCGTCGGTGCAGCCAAAGCTGACGCAGGCGGTGTTGGTTCCGCAGTCAGCGCCGGTGGTGCAGCCGGCGCAATTGCCGGCCCCATCGCATTTCAGGCTGCCGCCGCAACTGGTGTTCACCGGCTTGGGCGTGCTGGACGCCGTGCCGCCCGAGCAGGCGTGGCTGACGCACATGTTGTTGTCGCTGGCCACGTCGGTGTCGTCGGCGACGGACGTCGTCATGCCCTGACCGTCGCAGACCATCTTCTGACAATCGCCGACGGTCTGCACGGTGACCGCCTTGCCCGACGGTGAAAAAGCAAACCCGCAGGCGCCGCCACTGCACGTGCGCGCCTGACAGTCGGTGTCAGTGCCGGGACAGGTGGCGGCGGTCAGGCAGGCGGCGCAGTGCGATTGTCCGTCGCAAACCTGGTTGTCGCCACAGGCGGTGCCTCGCGCCGCCGGACCGAAAGTGGGCGTGCCGCCGTTGCACTGATCCAGAGTGCACGGGTTGGTGTCAGAAGGCAGGTCGCTGGGCAGATCGACGATCTGCGCGACGCCCAAACCGTCGCACTGCAATCCCTTGCAATCGCCGGTGGTCGGATCGGCGACCGCCGTGCCGGCGGCCTTGTAATTGAACCCGCAGGTGCCTTGGGTGCAGGTGCGCGTGCGGCAGTCGCCGTCGGTGCCGGGACAGTCGCCGGCGGTCGCGCAACCCATGCACTGGCCGCCGACGTTGCACACCATGGCGCCGCCGCAGGCGGTGTTCGCGGGCTGGGGCGCATGCGAGGCCACGCCGTTCAAACAAGCGTCGACGGTGCACGGATTTTGATCGTCAGGGACGTCGCTGTCGTCAGCGGACACCACGGCCAGGCCGTTGCCGTCGCACTTGCGCACCAGACAGTCGCCGGTGGTTTGCGTGGCCAGCACCTTGCCGCCGACCTGATTGCTGATCCCGCAGACGCCATCGATGCACGTACGTTGCGCGCACTCGGAATCCTGGCCCGGACATTCGATGGGATCAACGCACGGCCCAGGCCCGCCACCGTCGTCGCCGACGCCGCCATCGGTGCTGGCGCTGTCATCCGGCGCGACGACGTCGCTTGCGCTTTGATCGCTCGCGCTGTCGACCGGCCGATCGTTGCCGCTGTCTTTGGGTGCGTCTGGGTTGGACGCTCCTCCTCCGCAACCAAAAAACGCCAGCACACAGAATCCGAAGCAAGTCCGAAGATGCGCGCGCATCAAGTGTCCTCTCGAGGGGGAAAGGTCATAGGCTTAAGCGCCGGCATCGTAACATGGGACGGCCCAGGGGGAGAGGTTGATCTCGCGTCGTGCGTGCCGACTGGCAAAAGGCGGCGTCCAAACCGTTCTTGGCTGGGCCCTTTTTGCGCACGAAAACCCACACGCAGCGCACCATTTGTGACAAACGGGCTACGGAAATGGTCTGTTCGCCGCCCGCGCGAAGCAGTGGTGGATCTGATTGCCAGTAATCTGCAACACTTGGCTGCCCGGTTGAAAATGTCGCCTAGCCTTGCAGCTGACAGACAGGTGCGCTTCAATAACCTCGCGTGGAATCCTCCAGGTCACGGGGCAGCGGGACGATGGTCGTGATCGGCCCCGGCCAACCTGGACTCATCGCCGGCAAGTATCAGATTGAAAGGCTGATCGGCAAAGGCGGCATGGCCGAGGTCTTTGCGGCGGTCAACGTCCGCACCGGCAAGCGGGTGGCGCTCAAGCGCATCAACCCGGCGCTGGCCGCGACCGACGAAGCCCGCGCGCGCTTCCGGCGCGAGGCGCTGGCTGCGGGACGCATCAACCACCCCAACGTGGTCACGGTGTTCGACGTGGTCGAGCACCAGGGCGCCACCTGCCTGGTGATGGAGCTGCTGGAAGGCGAGACTTTGTCGCAGCTTTTGCTGCGCACCAAGGTACTGACGCCAGAGGTGGCGATCGCCGTGCTAATCCCGGCGCTGCGCGGTGTTGCCGCCGCGCACGCGCATGGCGTGATCCACCGCGATCTCAAGCCGGACAATATCTTTCTGTGCAAGGTCAGCGACAACCAGCGCGGCGAAGCCAAGGTCCTGGATTTTGGCGTCTCCAAGCTGGCCGCCGACGGCATTGACGACGTGAACATCACCGCCACCGGCGGCTTGGTGGGAACGCCGATCTACATGGCGCCTGAACAGGTGCGCGGCGGCCGCGAGATCGACCAGCGCACGGACGTCTACACGCTGGGCTGCGTGCTGTTCCAAATGCTCACCGGCCGACCGCCTTATCAAGGCGAGATTTACTCAGCGCTGATGGTCACCATCGCCACCCAGGATCCGCCGCGCCTGCGTTCCTTGCGCCCGGACGTCCCCGTCGAGCTGGAACGGATCGTTCACAAGGCAATGGCCCGCGACGTCGACGTCCGTTTTCAAGACGTGTCCAGCTTCATCGTCGCGCTCGAGGCGTTCCTGCGCGCCGAGCATCCGTCCAGCGGACCGGTCCCGATGACCGCGCAGCCCACCACCGATCGCACGATCAAGCTGATGCCGCCGCGCCCGAACTGGAACCGGCGGCTCCTCATAGCCGCGGCCGTGGTGGTCGTCGTGCTGGCCACGAAGATGATCATCGACGCGCGCTTTCCGCGGCGCGACCGAAACAGGACACCGACCACGGCCAGCACGGCAGCACCACCGGCGTCGAGCGCGCCTTCGCCCCCCCCTGCCCCGCCGACGCTGCCCACGAATACCACCGCCGCCGAAGCGCCCGCACCGACGGTGCCGCCGAACAATGTCGGCAGGCGCACGGCCCTCGACCGGCCTGCGGCCAATCACCTTGGTAACAAAACGCGCGAACGCGCCTCAATCCGATCCACTCGTCAGCCGAAGACGGTAGAATCTGCGCCCGCACCGGTCAGCGCCTCTCCCTCAAAGCCGCCTATACCGCAGCAGCCGCAGTCTCCCCCTTCGCGCGCCGGGCGCATCACCATCGATGATTTCTAAAAACGTTCGAATTGCTCTTTTCATCGCTCCTGCAGTTCTGATCGCTTCTGTCCCGGCGCGGGCCGCTGATCAACCCGAGTCAGCGCAGTACCGCAACCTTCTGGCCGACGCCGTCACGGAGTACGACGCCCGCCGCTTCGACGAAGCGCGCGCCCTGTTTCGACGCGCCAACGATCTTGCGCCCAGCGCGCGCACTCTGCGCGGCATCGGCATGGCGTCGTTCGAGCTGCGCGACTACGTCGAAGCCTACCGCGCCTTGCAAGGCGCTCTGGCCGAGAAGCGCAAGGCCCTGACCCCGGACCAGCGCCGCCAGGTCGAATCGCTGCTGGACAAGACCAAGGCGTTCACCGCGCACTTCGGGATCCGGACTCTCCCACCTGATTCGACGGTGCGCATCGACGGCGACGTGCCATTCGTCGAACCGGACGGGCGGGTCACCCTGGGCCTCGGCCGTCACGCCATCAGCGTCGACGCCGCCGGCCGCATCGGCGAGGTGCGCGACGTCCACGTCTTCGGCGGCGAGAACCGCGATCTGGAGTTTCGCCTGCGCCTGGTCGAAGAACCGTTGCCCGCCACGCCGCCCGAGGCGCTTAACACGCCTGCGCCCCCGCCCGCCGACAGCGGGCCGCCCGTCAGCCACCCGGCCTGGTGGTTCGCCGGCAGCGGCGCGCTGGCCGTGGGCGCGGTGATCGCCGGCGTGCTCTGGCACTCGCAGGCGAACGAGCTGGAAAAGTGCAAGCAAGGGGGGATGAGCTGCTTAAATGAAAGCACCCTCGACAGCGAAAGCGGCTGGGCTCGCGACGCCACCATCGGCCTGGCGGCCGGGGCAGTGGGCCTGGGAATCGCCGGCGCGGTGCTGTGGACCCGGACCGACAAGGCGGACGCGCCGCCCGCCACGGCCTCTTGCGTCCCTTCAATAAACTTCGTCTCCTGCCGATTGCTCTTTTAGAATCGTATTTTCCCTCGTGCCATGACCGCCTTCAGGACGGAGGCTCCTTCCTTGAATAAAATGCAGTCGCGTGTCGCGGATTGGAGCCTGGTTGCGCTGGTTCCATTGGCGCTGCTGGCCGGTTGCGCGAAGGCGCAGTTCGTGACCGACGCTGGGACCGGCGGCAGCGGCGGCGATGGCGTCGGCGGTGACAGCAGCGGCACCGGTGGCACCGTCGCCTCAGACGGTGGGACCGGCGGCGAAGAGATCGACGCTCCGATCAACGATGACGGACTTAGCGATGCGGGCATGGAGGATACCGCCCCCGACGGCGAGACCGATACGCCCATGGTCGTCGACGGAAGCGCAGACCTCGACGACGGCGACGCGGCGACCGACGGCCTGCCTTCGGGGATGATGCCCAACGCGCTGGGCCAAATTCTGATCTCAGAGCTCATGTACGATTCGGCGGCGGTCGCCGATGACTTCGGCGAATGGTTTGAGATTTTCAATCCCAGTCAGGACGTCACGTTTAATCTTCTCGGCTGCGGCATCTCCGATCACAGCCCCGGGCACACGCAAATCATCGGCAAGCCAGTCCTGGTCCCGCCGCAAAGCTATCGGACCTTCGCCTTGTCCGCCCCCGGAGGCCCGGCCGGCACCGATCCTGGGTTCACCCCCGACTACGTTTATGCCGGGATCAAGTTCGACAACGATTTACAGGACAGCGTGACCTTCACTTGCGGCGTGGTGGTCATCGACGTCTTCCAATACGTTCCGGCTAATCCGCCGGCACCTGGGCACACACTCAGCGTCGATCCGACGCACCTCAATTACGCCGAGCACGACCTCCCGGCGAACTACTGCCGCGCCCAAATGACTTTTCACACGACCGGGTCCGGAACAGACTACGGTACACCAGGCATGCCGAATCCGTCCTGTCCAACTCAGTAGGTGTAAGGCCGGCCATTTCTGACCGCCTGCGGCGCACAGCACGTCGGCCTCGCCACCGTCCTCTTGGCATCATCCCAAGCGCGCTGGTACGGTGATCCGATGCAGGAGGACGGCCTGACCCCAACCGCGATGCCCACATTGGGTGCGGCCGACGACGCGGTTCTGGTGGCGGCGGTGGTGCGCGGCGATCGGGACGCGCTGGCGGATCTCTATGATCGGCATTCGCCGGTATTACTGGCGGTCGGCCTGCGCATCGTCGGTGATCGCGCCCAGGCCGAGGATCTCTTGCACGATGTCTTCCTGGAGGCGTGGCATCAGGCGGCTTCGTTCGATCCCGCGCGCGGCACTGTGCGCGCCTGGCTGGTCACGCGCATGCGCTCGCGCGCGCTGGATCGCCGCAACGCCGGCACCCGCGGCGCCCGCATCTTGAAGACCGCCGCCGACCAGGGGCCCGCGCCCGCTGTCGCGCCCGAAACCGCCCGCACCGATCACGAGCGCGTGCGGCGGCTGGTAGGCGCGCTGCCCGAAGAATTGAACACTGTCATCGGCCTGGCCTACTTCGAAGGGCTGACCAGCGCCGAGATCGCCGCGCGGTTGCAAGTTCCCATCGGCACGGTGAAATCCCGCACCGCCCGCGCCGTGGCCTGGCTGAAGGATCGCATCGCCCCCGCGGTGCAAACGAAGGGAGGGCTGTCATGAATCCGAACGTTCTGGATCTGCTGCCCGGGTTCGCGCTCGGAACGCTGGCCGAAGACGAGATGGACCGGGTGGCGCGTGCGATCAACGAATCGCCCGTGCTGCAAGCAGCGGTCGACGCCATCAACGAAGGCCTGGTGGCCAACGCCGCGACGCTGGCGCCGGTGGTGCCGTCGCGTGACGTGCGGGCGCGCCTTCTGCGCAGCGTGGGCGGCGCCGATCGCTTCGCCACCTTCTTCGACGTCATGGCCCAGGCCCTGGACATGACCGTCGACGCTGTCCGCGCGCTGTGCAGCCGGATCGATCGCCCGAACCAATGGCAGGCCGGTCCCCGCCGCGGCATTCAGTTGATCCATTTTCAGCCGGGCCCGCGGCTGGCGGCCGCCGTCGACGCGGGCCTGGTGCGCATGACGCCCGGGACGGTGTTCCCGCGCCACCGGCATCTTGGCTTCGAATGGAACATGGTCCTGGAAGGCACGTTGCACGACGGCGAGCGTCTGTACCGTCCCGGCGACGTCTTCTGCTACGAGAATCAATCGGCGCACGAATACAGCGCCGGCCCCGAGCGCGAGCTGATCATGATCGCCATGCACCACGGCATCGAAGACGCCAGCGCGTCGTAGGCTCGCAGCGCGGACGCGCCGCTATTTTTGTTTCGGCTTGGGCTTGTGGTGCGGCGCCGGTTTGTGGTGCGGCGCCGGCTTGTGGTGCGGCGCCGGCTTGTGGTGACCGGCCGCCTTGTGGGGCGCTGGCTTGAAAGAACGGAGGGCGGGCCGCGTGGGCGACGGCGACGGCCGCGGACCGTCGGCGGGCGTGAACGCCGCGGCGGGCCCGTCGGCGCGATCGATGCGGACGTGCGGCGCCCGCGGATCCATTTGCGCCGACGCGACGGAGAAGTCGTGCGCGGCGTCCCCGGCGATCTCGAAGGTGGTGTCGCGCGGGCCGATGCGGATGGCGCCCACCTCGCGGTTGGTGACACCGCCGCGACGACAGATAAGCGGCAGCATCCAGCGCGGATCGGCCTTGTCCTTGGCGCCGAGGTTGATGCGAAAGAGAACGCCCTTGCTGGAAAAATCAGAGCGGCTGTGGCGCGGTCCGGGCCGGGCGTCGCGCGCGCCGTTCGACGACGCGGCGACCACGGTCAGCGGCTCGCCAGCGGGCAAGCGGGCAAGCTCGCGGGCCAGCAGGCGGGCCAGCACCTCGCGCGCCGGGCGCTGGGCTTCCAGTTTTTGAATCACCGCCTCGACGGCGGCGGCGGACGGCGCCCCTTCCTCCGGCGCGTCTTCGTCCTTCAGCAACGCCGCGATCATGCGGCTGCGCGCCGCCGCGGCGATGGACTCGGCCGACGGCGCGGCCGACCAGGTGGTGCGGGCGTTGATGGCGGCCAGCAGGCGCTCGGCCTTGCGCCGCTCGTGGGCGCCGACGATCAAGACCGCCGTACCCTTGCGGCCGGCGCGACCCGTGCGGCCGCTGCGATGGGCCAGTGATTCGGCGTTCAGCGGCAGATCGGCGTGCACGATCAGATCGACGTCGGGCAAGTGCAGGCCGCGGGCGGCGACGTTGGTGGCCACCAGCACGCGCGTGAGCCCCTGGCGCATCTGTTCGAGGGCGCGATCGCGTTCGGCCTGGGCGCGATCACCCGAGATCACCGTGGCGGCGAATCCGCGCGCCACCAGCGCCGCGTGCAGCTGGGCCACGCCGTCGCGGGTGGTGCCAAAGACGATGGCCCGGGCCTCGTCGGGCGCCTGCAGATCGAAGGCGCGCAAGACGTTGACCACCGCGGCCAGGCGTTCATTGTGGGCCACCACGTGCGCCACGTACGCGATGTCAGCGTGCGCGCTGGCGGCCGACGCCGCCGCGCCACCTTCGGCGGTGCGCGGATCCACCGGCAGAGCCTCCCGCTGGAACTTCCGGGCCAGGGCGCGGATTTCCGACGGCAGGGTGGCCGACAGCAAGATCGTACGCCGCTCGGCGGGCGCCGCTTGCAGCAGCGTCTCCAGATCTTCCCGAAAGCCGAGATCCAGCATCTCGTCGGCTTCGTCGAGAACGACGGTGGTGACGGCACTCAGATCCAGCCGCTCGCGCCGCGACAGATCGACCAGGCGCCCGGGCGTGCCGATCACCAGGTCCACGCCGTGAGCCAGCGCGCGCAGATCGCCGCCGACACTGGTGCCGCCGGTGAACGACGCCAGCCGCAACCCGGTCTGGCTCAGCAGCCAACCCAGCTCCTCGCGCACCTGCGCTGCCAGCTCGCGCGTGGGGACGATGACCAGGGCCACCGGGCGCGGGCCGCGGACGAACGGCGTCCCTTCGGCAAGCAGCGTCTGCGCCAGCAACGTCCCGAAGGCAATGGTCTTGCCGGACCCGGTCTGCGACGAAATGATGAGGTCGCGCCCCACATAGCGCGGCTCCAGCACGGCCGATTGCACGGGCGTGGCGGTCTCGTACCCACGCGCGGCCAGCGCGCGGGCCAAAGCAGAGTGCAACGGTAAGGAGGCAAACGTGGTCGTCGACAAGGGACGCGATGTCTACAACGAGGAAGGCCTCAGCACAAAGGCCGACGAAGAAACGCTGCGCGGCGCGTCCAACAGCTTGGCCGCGGTGGCCGCCGGGCGGTAGGCTGGACGACGATGGCCAAGGCTTCGTCACGGGACGGTCACCGGCAGCGCTTGCTGGCCGTGAAGGCGGAAATCTTGGAAGGCGGCGACTTCGAGATCGAGCCCGGCCGCAAGGATCCGACCAAAGTCGGCACTGACGACGACGAGGCGCCGCTGACCGAGATGGCCCAGGTGATCGCCTCGAAGCGCAACCGGTCGCGCGGTGAGGCGCTGGCCAAGGTGATGGCGGCGCTCAAACGCCTGGACACCGATCCCGAGATGTTCGGCCTGTGCGCCGAGTGCGAGGAGCCCATCTCGCCGCGCCGCCTGGAGCTGATGCCCTACGTCGAGCTGTGCGTCGACTGTCAGAGCGGCGAGGACGGCCCCAAGGGCCCGCAGACGCGGCGCCACCTGCGCGACTTTCGTTAGAGTGGCTTTCCCGTTTCGCCGCCGCCGCCTGATAAACGGTGGCAGTGCCAGGCGCGCGTCACGCCGATGGCTCTTTCGGCGCGTCCCACCACTTGGACAGGTTCGCCTGCGAACGGCGCGGCTGATCCGAATAGTGCGACACATCATTGAACAGCATCAGCCGCGCGCGGACCGGGTCCTTGAAGTCGACCACGTTCAGGCAGGCGGGCGATTGATCCAGTCGATCGCGGTAACCGCGCGCATCGAACCCCAGCAGACTGGACAGCAGCAAGCGCAGCGTCGCCTTGTGCGACACCACCAGCACGTTCTGCCCGGCGTGGGCCACGACGATCTCGCGGATCACCGGCAGCGCGCGCGCCAGCACCGCCACGCCCGATTCGCCGTCCTCCGGCGCGAAGGTGAACGGATCGGAATCCCAGGCCTGATATTCGTCGGCAAAGCGCGTCTCCACTTCTTGCCGGGTGAGGCCCTCCCAGCGGCCGTGGCTGATCTCGCGCAGACCGTCGCGGTGAATCAACTTCAGGCGGTGGGGCTCGGCCAGGATCGACGCCGTCTCGACGGTGCGGCCGAGCGGGCTGCAGTAAACCGCCGACAGCGATTCGTTGGCCAGCCGGCGCCCGAGCAAGCGCACCTGCTGGCGGCCTTCCTCGGACAGATCGACGCCGACCGCGCCCGAAAAGCGATCCTCGGCGGTCAGCTGCGTGGCGCCGTGGCGAACCAGGAATAGCCGCGTGGCTTTCATTGCGGCGTATTCCATCCCCCGACATCGGCCACCAGCGCGTCGGCTTCTTTCGGTCCCCAGCTTCCCGGTTCGTACTGGTGCAGCGGGCTTGGCCCGTGAATGATCGGATCGACGATCGACCACGCCGCCTCGACCACGTCCTGTCGCGCGAACAACGTGGCGTCGCCGGCCATGGCGTCGCCCAGCAGCCGTTCATAGGCGTCCATCTGCCCTTCGGATCCTTGCCCCGGCTGCTCGGTCACGCGCAGCTCGACCGGCTCGCCCACCATCGCCTCGCCCGGGCGCTTGGCGCGCGCGTCGAGGGCGATCACCACCTGCGGCGACAAGCGCAGGCGCACGCAGTTTCCCAGCGACGGCGCCGGCTCTTTGAACACCACCTGGGGCGGGTTCTTGAACTCCACCGTCACCTCGGTGACCGTCTTGGCCAGGGATTTTCCGGCGCGCACAAAGAACGGCACGCCCTCCCAGCGCCACGAATCGACGTGCAAGCGCAGCGCCGCGTACGTGGCCATGTACGACTCCTTGCTGACGCCCGGCTCGTCGCAATAGCCGCGAAATTGTCCGCGGGTCATGTCGCCGACGGCCAGCGGCCGCACCGTGCGCAGCACCTTGGCCTGTTCATCGCGGATGCCTTCGCCGTAGGCGCTGGACGGCGCTTCCATCGCCAGGTAGCTGACGATCTGCAAAAGGTGATTCTGGATGACGTCACGGATGACGCCGGTTTCTTCGTAGAACTTGCCACGTCCTTTGACGCCGAAACTCTCCGCCATGGTGATCTGTACGTTCTCGACGTAGCGGCGGTTCCAGATCGGTTCAAGAAAAGCGTTGGCGAAGCGAAAATAAAGGATGTTCTGGACCGCTTCTTTGCCGAGGTAGTGGTCGATGCGAAAGATGCACTCCTCGGCGAAGGCGGCGTGCAGGACCAGGTTCAAACCGCGCGCCGATTCCAGGTCGCGCCCGAACGGTTTTTCCACGATCACCCGGGCGTTCTTGGCCAGGCCCGCGTCTTCCAGTTGCTTGACCACCGTCGGGAACATGCTGGGAGGGATGGCCAGATAGTGCGCCGGCCGCTGCGCGCTTTTTAGCTGGCCGCGTAGATCCTTGAACGTCGCCGGATCGTTATAGTCGCCGTCGACGTAGAACAAGCTGTCGGCCAGCGCGGTGAAGGCGGCCTGGTCGATGCCGCCGCCGTGCTCGGTGACGCTGGCCCGCGCGCGTTCGATCAGCTGCTCGCGCGTCCAGTCCGACTTGGCCACCCCCACCACGGGAAAGCCGAGGCCCTTCCGCCGCCGCGCCATGCTGTGCAGGGCGGGGAAAATTTTCTTGTACGCGAGATCGCCGGTGGCCCCGAAGAACACCAGCGCGTCCGATCGTGCCCGTTCGTCTTTACCCATCGCGCGCGAGAGTATCGCAGATTGGCTGGCGCGCGGGAGCGCCGCCGCCGCGCGCGCTACGGACCGGGGAACGTGCCGGCCGCGTGCCGCAACGTCAGATCGGCCGCCGCCACGTCATAGTGGGCCTGGGCCAGGGATTCTTGCGACGCCACCAGCGCGTCCTGCGCCTGCAGCAGGTCCACCTGCGTCACCGTACCGGCCTGGTACTGCACGCGCACCAACTCCAGCGCCTCTTTGGCCAGCTCGACCGAGCGCTCGGCGACTGACAGACCTTGCTGCTTGGTTTCAAGGTTGCGCCTTCCGTCGGCGAGATCGTCACGGATGCTGTCGCGCAGGAGATCGGCGCGGGCGGCGGTCTCGTCCGCTTGGGCGTCCGCCAGGTGGCGAGCGGCATCGCGGTTGCCGCCGTCGAAGAGGACCCAGTCCAGTTGCAGGCCCAGCGCCCAAGCATAGCGCTTCTGCGTGAAGCTGTCGTAGTTGAACTTCCTAGCCAGGCCGAAACCGGACAGCCCTGGGGCCCATCGCCAGCCATTGGCGCGAGCGGTCTCGATCGATGATTTCAGGCCCTCCTCCAGAGCGCGGAACTCCGGACGCAGTTGCAGCGCGCGATCCAGATCGCGCTCGTCGTGCATCTCCGCCGGCAAATTCGGCGTGACGACCTGGTAGGGCAGCGGTTGTTGAATCAGCGTCCCCAGCGCCCGATAGGTTTTTTCGCGCCCATAAAGCGCGTCCCGCTCGGCCTGTTGCGCGCGAACCAGCGCCAGCTCGGCGCGATCGACATCGACCTTGGTGACCGAGCCGGCCGACAAACGCACTTGCGCGTTCTTCAGCGTCGCCTGGGCGACCTGCACGTTCGACCGACGGGCCACCTGCACTTCGTCGGACACGGCGGCGGCGTAGTAAAGCTGCGCCACGCTCAACAAGACCTGCGCCTCGGAGACCTGAAAATTGGCGTCGGCGGCACGCGCGCCCGCCTTGACCGCTTCCAGTGCCGGGTACGCAGCCGGAACGATCAGCGGCGCCGTGGCGTTGATGGAACCATCGAGCTGATCTTTCGGCTGGATCAAGAAGGACGACGCCGGCATCGCGGGCGCTGTTGCGGTGGCGGGCGTCGGCGGAAATCCAAATTCGGCGCTCGCATTGTTGTGCGTGTACTTCCCTTGCGCCGACACCGTCGGGAACAGCGCCGCCCAGCCTTGCTCAACCGACGCCTGGGCCTGCGCCAGCTTGGCCCGCTCGGCGATCACGCTGCGGTTGCGTTTGCGGGCCATTTGCAGCGTCTGCTCCAGCGTCAACGTCGGTCCACTCTCCTGAGCCACCGCTCGCGCCGCCGGCCCAGCGGCGACCAGCGCGGTCACCGCCCATGCCATCATCGTTCTTTTTTTCATGAAGCTGCTTTCACCTGCTGCGGCTGGACGGCGTGTCCGTCAACGTGGGCGGCGATCTCCGGGATGCCGTCGATCTCGTCGGCGCCAGTTTCAGAAGCGGGGCGGGTTTTGATACGAAGGATCCGACGTGTCCACGCCGACAGATCGTCGAGCAACGAATACACGATCGGCGTCGCCAGCAGGGTCAGCAGCAGCGACAGGATCTGCCCGCCCACCACCGGACCGGCGGTGGCGCGGTTGAACTCGGCGCCGATGCCTTTCGACGTCACCAGCGGCAGCATACCGGCGACGAAGGCCAGCGTGGTCATCAAGATGGGCCGCAACCGATCGCGGTTGCCGTGCAGGATGGCGTCGCGCCGGCTGTGCCCCGCTCGGCGCAGCTGGTTGATGTGATCGATCTGCAGAATCGCGTTCTTCTTTACCACGCCGAACAGAACCAAGATTCCCAGCATGGTGAAGATGTCCAGCGACTGCCCGAACATCAACAGCGACATCAGCGCGAACGGCACGGTCAGCGGCAAGCCCAGCAAGATGGTGATGGGGTGCAGCCACGACTCGAACTGCGCCGCCAAGATCAAATACATGAAGATAAAGGCCATCCCGAAGGCCATGACGAACGCTCCGCCGGTGCGCTTGATCTCCTTCGATTGACCGAAGGGGGCGAACCGATACTGCGACGGCAGGTTCAGGCTCTTGACGATGCTCTCCATCGCGACGCCGACCTCGTTGGCGCCCACGCCGGGGATGGTGTTGGCGAAGAACGTCACCTGACGCTGGCGGGCCAACCGATCGATCTTCGACGGGCCCTCGGCCGCCTTCAGGTCGACGACGTCCAGCAGCGGAACGGCGCCCAGGCGATTGGACGGCACGGTCAGCAAGGCCAGCACGTCGGTGCTGGACCGGTACTTCTGGTCGGCGCGCACCAGGATGTCGTATTCGCGCCCGTTTTCTTCATAGCGCGACACCTTCACCCCGCCGATCAACAACTGGCCAGCCGCTGCCACATCCTGAACGTTGACGCCCAGGTCGGCCGCCTTGCGCCGGTTCACCGCCGCCACCACCTCCGGATTGCCGCTGACGAACGACGTGTCGACGTCCACCGCGCCGTGGATCTGCTTCGACTGTTTGACGATCTCTTTCGAATATTGATCCAGCCGATCCAGATCAGGGCCCGTCAGCGTGTACTGCACGGTCGCCGTGCTGAAGGCGCCGCCGCCGAACGCCGCCACCTGCGACACGCTGGTGCGGTAGGTGGGCGGCAGCTTCTTGATGATGTCGTTGCGGACCTTGTCTTGAAGTTGATCCTGGGTTGCCTTCCGTTTGTCCGGTGGCACCAGGCGCACGAAGACCGACGCCAGGTTGGCGGTCTTGGTGTTGTTGTCGCCGATGGTCAACATGGTGGCGGAGACCTCCGGCCATTCGCGCACCTCGCGCGCGATGCGCTCGGCGGCCAGGTTGGTCGACGTCAGGCTGGTGCCTTCTGGCGTGCGCACGCTGATCTCGAACTGCGCTTCATCGTTCTTGGGCAGAAAGCCCTTGGGCACTGCCTTGCCCAGCGGGGCGATGGAGACCAGCGTCGCGATCGCCGCCAATCCCACGATCCAGCGCCGATCGAGAAAGAAGGCCAGCACGCGCGGCAACATGCCTGAGCTGAGCCGAAGCCTCCGACGAAGACTTCCTTCGGTGAACAGAAAGCCCAGGATGCCCATGTACGCTCTTTCGATGGGTCGATAGAAAATTTCGACCAACCGTTCAAGCGGGTTTTTGCGTCGCTCGGCCGCCGGACGCGGGTCCAGGCGCAGCCAGCGCGAGGCCAGCATCGGCGTCAGGGTGAAGCTGACGAACAGCGAGATGGCGATCGCCGCGCCCATGGTCAACCCAAAGCTGCGCAAAAATCGCCCGGGAATGCTGTTCATGAAGGCCACCGGCAAGAACACCGCCAGCAGCGACAGCGTGGTCGCCAGCACTGCCAGGCCGATCTCCTTGGTGGCGTAGATGGCCGCCGGCATCGGGCGAACCTTCTTCTCCTCGACGTACCGGAAGATGTTCTCCAGCACCACGATGGCGTCGTCGATGACGATGCCGACCGCCAGCGCCAGGGCCAGCAGCGTGATGGTGTTCAGCGTGAAGTTCATCAGCCACATGGCCATGAAGGTGCCGATGATCGACGTCGGGATGGCCAGCGCGGCGATGATGGTGCTGCGGAAGTTGCCCAGGAACAGCAGCACCACCAGCGACGCCAGGATGGCGCCCAGCACCAGGTGCTCGCGAACGGCGTCGACGCTGGTGCGCGTGGTCTCGGTGTTGTCGCGGATGACCGTCAGCTTGGTGCCGCCGGGCAAGGTGGGCTCAAGCTCTTTCATGCGCGTCCGCAGGGCGTCGACGACGGCGACGCTGTTTTCGCCGGACTGCTTGCGGATCGACAGCACCACCGCTTCTTTGCCGTTGATGTTGGCGGCGGTGTCCGCCTCTTCTTCGCCGTCAACCACGGTGGCCACGTCGCGCACCATGATCGGGTGGCCGTCGACGTTGCGGATGATGACGTCGCCCAAGGCGTCGACGCTGCCCAGGCGCCCGCGCACGCGGAACGTCAGCCGCTGGGGGCCGGTCTCGATGGCGCCGCCCGGGGTGCTGACGTTCTGGGCGACGATGGCCCGCTGCACGTCAGTCACCGACAATCCGGTGGCGCGCAACTTGATCGGATCGACGAACGCCTGGACCTGCCGTTTACGGCCGCCGACGATGGTCACCTGACCAACGCCCGAGATGTTCTCCAGCGCCTGCCGGACCTCGTGGTCGGCGATCTCCGTGACCTCGCGAACCGGACGCGACGACTCCATGGCCACGAACAGCACCGGCGCGGCGTCCGGATCCAGCTTGCTGATCACCGGCGCCTTGGTGCCCTCTGGCAAATCCGGCAGGACCGTGCCGACGTGGTCGCGTACCTCTTGCGCGGCAACGTCGACGTTCTTGTCCAGGGTGAACGTGACGAACACCTGCGAGACGCCTTCGGTCGACGTGGACCGCAGCTCTTCGATGCCGCCCAGAGTGTTGATCGCCTCTTCAATCTTGTCGGACAGCTCGGTCTCCACCTCTTCCGGCGCGGCGCCGGGCAGCTGGGTGATGACCGAGATGATCGGGAAGTCGACGTTGGGGAAGCGATCGACGTTCAGGTTTTTGTAACCGACCACGCCGATGACGACGATGGTCAGGATCATCACCGTGGCGAAGACGGGACGCCGGACGCAGATACTAGCCAGCCATTGCATGAAAAGCCGCCTTTCTTACTCGAAACGCGCGCCGTCGTGGACGGCCGGGCTCAGGCTGGCCACCACGCGCTCGCCTTTGTTGACGCCCGAAAGGACGGTGACGAATCCTCCCTTGGCTTCTCCCACCTGCACCAGGCGTTCTTCCAGGCGCTTGTCGGTGGCGATGTAGATCCGTTTGGTTGCCCCTTCGTCGCGGATGGCGGCGGCGGGAACAACCAGAGCCGGACGCTCGCCGAGATCCAACCGGGCGACCACGAACAGACCCGGCCGCAGCTTGCGGTCGGGATTGTCCACCACCGCTTCGATGATCAGATCGCGGCTGGCTCGGCGCACGGCCGGTCCGACATAACGAACGATGGCCCGCAGCGGCGGCCCCGACTCGTCGTTGGCGGTGCGAAATTCCACCGCCATGTTCTTGCCGATCAATTGCACGTACGTCTCTGGCACTGTCAGCTCCAGCCGCAGCGGATTCACCTCCAGCAGGGTGGCGATCTTGGTTCCCGGCTGCACGAACTCGCCGGCGGTCACGGTTCGCTCGGCGACCAGACCGGAGAAGGGCGCGCGGATGTCGGTGTCGGCCAGCGCGGTGGCCGTCGAAGCCTTGCGGGCAGCGGCGGCCGCCGACGTCCAATTGGCGGTCGCGCAACCGGCGTGGGCCTTGTCGTAGTCCACGCGCGAGATGGCCCCTTTTTCGAACAAGTTTTGCGTGCGATCGCAATCCGTCTTGGCCAGCGCCTGCTGGGTGCGGCTGGATTCCAGCTGGGCCGACGCTTCGGCCGCCGCCGACTCCAGCGTGCGGCGATCCAGCTTGGCCAGCAAGGCGCCCTTCTTCACATAACTGCCGCGCTCAACGAACGTCGCCAGCACCTTGCCCGACGCGCCGGCGGCGACATCCGACTCTTCGTTGGGCGTCAGCGTCCCCGAAAGGGTCACAAAGCGCGGCATCGGCCGCTCGCCCACCGCAGCAAAGGCGACCTTGATGGGCGCCTCGGCGTCGGGACCGGCGTTCTTTTCGGCCGTCCCCTGCTCCAGCGCGGCGCCATTGGCTCCCTTCCCGCAACCAACCGCCGCCAGCGCGGCCACCAACACCAAATAGCGAACCAACGGTCCCAGCAGTTTATCCATCACGTCCTTCTTTCAAGTGCCTGCGGCCACGTGCGTCCTCACGCGGCTGTGGGGCGGTACCGACCCGGCAACTTTGCTTTTTCGCGATTGCGTTCATAACGCGAGAAACTTTAGGTTGTCAACAATCGGTTTGTTAAATAGTATGAAGGAGTGATTAAAACAGCCGCCGCCAGTGCGGGCTCCGATGCCCCGTCGCGCGCCAAGGTTACAGCCGAGGAAGCGGCCCGTCGGGCCTGGCACCTTCTTGGCGAGGTGGCGCTGACGTTGCGTGCGGCGTGGGTGGACATCGCCGCCGAGTTCGATCTGACGCCGGCGCAAGCGCTGGCGCTCAGACGACTGGAGCCGAACACGCCGCTGCCCATGAACACGCTGGCCGAGGCGATGCTGTGCGATGCCTCGAACGTCACCGGGATCGTCGACAAGCTGGAGGCGCGCGGCCTCATCGAACGCCGGGCCATCGAGCACGATCGGCGGGTGAAGATGCTGGTGGTCACCAAGCGCGGCGAGGATCTGCGCCGGAAATTCCTGCAGCGCAGCTCGCAACCGCCGCCGCTGGTCGCCACCTTGACCAGCGAGGATCACCGCCAGCTGAGCGAGATCCTCGAGCGGTTGCTGGCGGCGCGGGCTTAGGTCGAAGATTTAGAACAACGAGTGATTGGGCCGCTCCGGGCGATTTGCGCCTGCCTGGAGTGCCTTGGTCGGGCCAGAACTATGAAGCGGCGGCGGGAGCGGCGGCGGCAGCGGCGGGAGCGGCGGGAGCGGCGGCGGCCTTCTTGCGGCGGACGATCTTCTTGCGGGCCTTGGCGGCCACGCGGCGCTGCTTCTTCGGAGCGGTGGTGCCATCCATCTTCTTCGCGCGGCGCGCCTCGCGGAATCTCCTGATCTTCAATTTGGGAAGATCTTTGTGCTTCGCGCAGACCATTCCAAAGACAGGCGCCGCGGGATTCGTGCAACCAGGCACCGGGCACAGTTGCTTGGGGGCTTTCTTTCGTGGCTTCTTCTTCGGCGTCCAGGCGGCGGACAACGCCGCCGACTTTGGCGGGCGACCACGGCGTGCCGGAATCTGGCCATTACCTCCCAGGGCGGCAGCGACAGCGTGGCGGGCGCGTTCCATGATTTGCGCCTCAATGACCTGCGCCAACTGATTGGTGAAATTCTCGACAACAGTGCGGAGTTCAGACATGCGCGGCATTGTAAACGAGGCCTTCTGCAATTGCAGCCACAACCTCGAACATTTTTTTGTGTTAGCTTCGCGCCCGGCCCGACCAGGCACAAATTGGGGGAGGTGTCGCATGGCATACGAAAGTCTGTCTCTGTCCGAATTGATCCCGGCAACCGAAGAAGAGATCTATTCCGCTTGGCTGAGCAGCGACCAGCACTCCGCTTTCACCGGCGACGAAGCGTCGATCGATCCAGTGATCGGGGGAAAACACATTGCTTATGGCGGCTATGCCCAAGGGGCGATCGTCGATTTACAGCCCAGCCGCCGCATCGTACAGACCTGGCGAACCAGCGACTTTCCGGAAGGCAGCCCGGATTCCCGTCTGGAAGTAACCCTAGAGCCGACAGTGGGCGGCACCATGGTGACGGTGCTGCACACAGAGATCCCCGAGGGCCAAAGCGACAGTTACCGAGAAGGCTGGGTTAAATACTATTTTGACCCTCTCAAGAAATATTTCGCCGAAAAGAGCGGGGACGACGCCGAGGACGTGCTCGACGACCTGTTGGCGACGGCGCCCGCCAATGGTATTTCGTCCCACAACGGTGGCCCGGCCAAGTTGACGGGCCGCGCAAAGAAGGCGCCCACCCCCCAACCAAAATCCGCCAAAGAGACGGCAAAGGTCCAGCCGAAAGCAAAACCGAAAGCCAAATCAAACGTCAAGGCCAAGGTCAAGGCCAAGGCCAAGCCAAAGCCCAAAGCGAAGCCGAAGACAAAAACGAAAACCAAGGCCAAATTGACGGCAAAATCCGCCAAAAAGCCGACGCCCAAACGCAGACCGGCGGCCCGGATGGCGGCGAAGAAAGCAACCCGCGGCCGAGAGAGCAAATCACCGGCGCGGTCCAAGAAAAAGAAACGGTAGCAGGACAGTCCGGCGCATGGTTTCCGTTTGGTCAACCAGTGACCAAACGGACGCTTTCGTCGTAAAGAGCACCGCCTTCACCAATGTCGGTGACGCGGGCCTGCAACAAAGTATTGGCGCAGCGGCCGCTGCGCCAGTGTCCGCCTTTGGGCACGATGGCCACATCCCGGCGTTGGCGTTGATCGCAACGAACACGGACGGTGAGTGACCCGATCGCTGATTGCAACTGTGCCTTCGCCCCGCCGGCCAAGGCCTGCAGGATCACCGGGTCCCCGGCCAGGTCGTCGGCCGCCGTCACCGGCACGTCCGCGTCGCGGCACCACTCGCCGGAGCTCCGGCGTGCCGCCAAGGCGCGAAAACGATCCAGATTGTCGCAATAACCATCCGCCGCTGGATCGATCAATCCCCGATCAAACAAGCGCCGAGCCACCGCCATGGCCAGCGCGAAATCTCCTCCCGGTCCTGGTTGCCCAGTAGTGTTCGCAAAGCCTGGCGGTGCGGTGGTGAACCGGATCAATCAACGTCAACCGCGCCCCGCCCGCCTGGGCGTCCCGCAGGACCGGGATGGTGTGCGGGCTGGAAACGAAGACGTTCTTGCCCGACAGCAGAATTTGCCGGGCGTTCACCAGATCGTCCAGGCCGTGGCTCTCTGACTCTCCAAAGTCTGCTGTCTGGGCGGCTTCGCCGGCGCCTGAACAAATGTCGCCGCGTTTGGTGGCACCCTGGACCAAACAGCCGAAAAAATCGATCAATGAGCTGGCCAAAAATCCCCAACGAGCCACCACTGTGATAGTGACAGTTGACGCTGGCCCAGATTGGTCGCGGAACGTGGTTAGCCGCTCGGCAATCAAATCCAAAGCAGCGTCCCACGAGACAGGTTGAAATTCGCCGCCCGCTCCCCGCACCAGGGGCGTGACGATGCGATCGGTCGCGTACTGCAGATTGAGAAAATGATTGGTGCGCCAGCAAAGAAACCCGCGCGTCACCGGGTGGTCGCGATCGCCGGCCAGCTTGATCACCCGCCCGTCCTGCACCGTGGCGACGATCGAGCAGGCGTCGGGACAGTCGCGGTTGCAGACCGTGTTGCGCGTCTCGGTGACCGCTTCGCCTTGGGCCATACGCCGACGCTAACAAAGACGGCGCGGTGGCCGCGGCGCCACCGTCGTGGAAATCAGCGCTTGATGAAGCTGCGATAGGCCAGCAAGCCCGACAGGCTGAAGCCAATCACGATGACCAACGCGCGGATCACGCGCGCCGGCGCCCGCCGCGCCACCCGCGCCCCGATGAAGCCGCCGGCGATCGCCCCGCCCGTCATCAGCAGCGCCGCCCAGCCGTCGACCAGGCCCGAGGCGATGAAGTAGATCGACGCCACGCCGTTCACCAGCGCGGCCAGCAGGTTCTTTATGCCGTTCATCCCGTGAATGTCCGTCGAGGCAATCAGCGACAGGAAGGCCAGCGTGATGATTCCCATCGCCGCGCCGAAATAGCCGCCGTAAATGCCGACCAGCAGCTGACAGAGCACCACCGTCGCCAAACGAGCAGGCGATGTCGGCGCGCCCGGTTGCGGCTTGGGGGCGTGCCGCAGGATCACCCCTTGCAGCAGAATGATCAGCGTGGCGCCCAGCACCAGCCAGGGAATCAAAGCGTCGAACAGCCGCTGCGAGGTGTGGTGCAGGATATAGGCGCCCGCCAGCGCGCCCACCGTGGCCGGCGGTGCCAGCAGTGCGACCAGGCGGCGATCGGCCTTCAGCTCGCGGCGGTAGCCCCAGGCCGACGCCAGCGAACCCGGCGTCAGCGCCACCGCGTTGGTGACGTTGGCGGCGATCGACGGCAGGCCCCAGGCCATGGCGGCTGGAAACGAGATCAGCGTGCCGCCGCCGGCGACGGCGTTGATCGCCCCCGCGACCGCCGCCGAACCCACCAGCAAACCGTGGCGAACGATGTCCATGCCGGTTTTCTATCAGCGTTCCCAGTCAAGCTGGCGGCGAAACCGCTTCTCCGCGTCGGCGATGGCGTGGCGATAGCCGTCGGGATCAATGAACGGATTCTTCGCCGGCGGCGGTTGCGACTGCAGGCGTTCGACTTTGTCCGACAGGTGAAAGAAATGGCTGTGCGCGCCCAGGAAAACGTCGCAGGGCAACGCCTTCCACACGGCAAAGCTGCGTTCAAAGTCCGGGACGATCTCCGGATAGCGCTGATTGCCGATCAGGTGAACGCCGTCGTTGACGTTGGCGCTGGGAAAAAACACCACGTTCAGGTCCCGTCCGCCGTCGTGAACCACCATGGTCCAGGTGGTGGCGCCGCGGGTGTGGCCCGGCGTCAGGTGCGCGGTCATGGTGACGCCTCCCAGCGAAACCTTCGCGCCGTCGTCGATGATGCGGTCGACGGGACACGGGGTCCACGAATAGACGCCGTCGTAGACCGGCTCGCCGCGGCCGCCGCCTTCCACCACCGGCGCGTCGGGCCGCGCCACCACCACCCGGGCGCCGGTCAGCTGGCGGACCAGGGCGTGCGCCTGCACGTGATCGATGTGGGCGTGGCTGGCCAGCAGGATCTTGATGTCTTCCATTCGGAAGCCCAGCTTGGCGATGTTGTCGCGCAGGCGCGGCACGCTGGCTTCGAACCCTGAATCCAGCAGGATGTGGCCGGCCGGCGTGGTGATGAGAAAGATGGCGATGTCGCTGCTGCCGACATAGTGAATGTTGTCGATGACGGTGAAGGGCGGGAATTCCTGGTTCCACGGCTGCATGTGGCGCGGTACGCCCGCCTGACCGACGGCGCAACCGGCCGGCAAGGCCAGCAGCGCCGCCAGCCAAAGATGGCGAGCGCGATTGCGAAGCTGACCCATCAGCGCCGAAGTATAAGCGGTCGCGTCGCCGATCATTCGGGCGGCGCGCGTTCGAACCACAGATCGCGCCGCGCGGTCGGGTTGGGTCCGCCACCGGCGGCGTGGCCAACGAACAGCTTTCCGTCGATGACAGCGATCTCGACGGCGGGCGGGCCGACGCGGCCGCGGCGTTCAAAGCGCAGATGCTGGCCGTCGGCGTGCAAGCGCGAAAAAGAAAAGCCGGCCGCGCCCTCTTCCCATCGCAACGTCCAGGAGGCGCCGGCGCGTTTCAGTTGATAGACGGAGACCAGCCGGCGGCTCTCCCCGCGCTGGACATCGAAGACCACGCCACGCAGCTCGCCGCCGACGGCGGTCCAGGTCAGCTCGAGGCGACCGTTTTGATGCGGGCGCAACCAGCGGCCCACCAGCCACGAAGGATCGCTGGCGGGCGCCGCCGCCGTCGCCGCTGCTGCGCCACCACTGGCCAGCCCCGTCAGCAGCAACGACGCCGCCCACGCGACGCCCCACCCGGCCCGCGGGGAGGCTCGCGGGCACCGGCCGGCGCGGGGCCGATGCTTGCAGCCAGACAACTTTCCAGTATAAAAGACCGGCGCCCTTTGAAAGCCCGACGCATATCGCACGGGTATAGTGGGCGCCAGGTGGGAAGATGAGCGCAAGCAGAACGTGGAAAGAAACCTTGGGGAAGGCCATCCCCGAGGATCTCGGCCGAGAGATCGACATTTTCGAAACGCAGATCGAGCTGCGCAAGAAGCTGAAGATCGAAGAGAAGCTGTTCGCCGAGACCCGCCTGCGCCGCGGCGCCTATGGTCAACGTTACGACAACGGCCAGCGCCACGACGGCGAGAAGACCCAGGCCCTGCTGTTCCCTTCGCGCGAGATCACCAAGGGCCCGACCACGATGTGGGACGCGCCTGGAATGCAGCGGATCAAGATCCCGATGGGCCGCCTCGCCGCCGATCAACTGGACACGCTGGCCGACGTGGCCGAGGAATATTCCGACCGCATCCTGCACGTCACCACCCGCCAGGATTTCCAGCTGCACTTCGTGCACATCGAAGACACGCCCGACCTGCACCGTCGGCTGTCCACCGTCGGCATCACCACGCGTGAGGCGTGCGGCAACACGGTCCGCAACGTCACCGCCTGCCCGTACGCCGGCGTTTGCCGCGAAGAGAAGTTCGACGTCACGCCGTATGCCCACGCCATCACCTATTTCTTGCTGGGCCACGACGACACCCAGGACTTTGGCCGCAAGGTGAAGGTGGCGTTCTCGGGCTGCAAAGAGAACGCCTGCGGCCTGACCAACTTTCACGACATGGGAGCCATCGCCCGCACGCGCGTCGAGGGCGGAAAAGTGAAACGCGGGTTCGAATATTATGTCGGCGGGGGCCTGGGCGCGGTGCCGCAGGCGGCGTTGCTGTTCGATGAATTTCTGCCCGAGGAGGAATTGCTGCCCATCTCGCAAGCGGTCAGCCGCGTCTTCGCCCGCCTGGGCGAGCGCGCCAACCGCGCCCGCGCCCGCCTGAAGTTCCTGGTCAAGAAGCTGGGTATCGATGATTTCAAGCGCCTGGTGCTGGAAGAGCGCGCCAAGCTGCGCGTCGATCCGCGCTGGACGGCGTTCCTGGCCGATCTGCACGCCACCGACGAAAAACCGCTGCGTCCGCCGGGGCCGCTGCCGACCACCAACCTACCCGACGGCTTTGCCCGCTGGCGCGAGAGCAACGTGGTGCCGCAACGACAGGACGGCTACGTGATGGCCGTGATCACCTTGCCGCTCGGCGATCTGACCTCAGAGCAAGCGCGCGCGTTGGCCGATGTGGCGCGCCAGTACACCGGCAACACCATGCGCACCACCGTCGATCAGAACCTGCTGCTTCGCTGGGTCAGTGAGGCGGATCTGCCGGCGGTGTATCAGGCGCTGGTGACGATCGATCTCGCCAAACCGGGCGCCGGTTCCATCGCCGACATCACGGCGTGCCCGGGCACGGACACCTGCAAGCTGGGCATCTCGTCATCGCGTTCGCTGGCGGCCCAGCTGACGAAAGAGCTGGCGGCCTCGGGATTGGATCGCGATCCCAATGCCAAGCACCTGCACATCAAGACCAGCGGCTGCTTCAATTCGTGCGGCCAGCACCACGTCGCCGATATGGGGTTTCTCGGCGTCAGCCGCAACGTGGGCGGGCGCCGGGTGCCGCATTTTCAGCTGGTCGTCGGCGGTCAATGGACCAACAACGGCGGCAGCTATGGCCTGGCCATCGGCGCGGTTCCGTCAAAGCGCGTGCCCGAGATGGTCAAGCGCTTGACCACCCGTTACGCCAAGGAACGACAAGGCGAGGAGACCTTCGCCGCCTTCACCACCCGCATCGGCAAGAAGACCATCCGCGCCATGGTGGAAGAGCTGCAGGCGCTGCCGACCTACGATCAAGATCCCAGCTACTACAGCGACTGGGGCGATCCGCGCGAGTACACCATCTCTGACATGGGCGAAGGCGAGTGCGCCGGCGAGGTGGTGCCCATCGTCGAGGTCGGCCTGGCGGCGGCCGAGCGCGAGATCTTCGAATCGCAGATCTTGCTCGACGAAAGCAAGCTGCAGGGCGCCGCCGACCGCGCCTTCAGCGCCATGCTGCAGGCGGCCCGCGCCCTGACGCGAGAAAAGGCGCCCAACCTGGGCACCGACGCGGCGGAGATCGTGGCCGAGTTCCGCAGGCATTTTTACGACACGCGCCTATTCTTCGATCCGTTCGCCGGCGGCAAGTTCGCGCATTATTTTTTCCGCGCCAACGACGACCGCGAAAAGACCGCCACCAAGGACACCGTCCACCAGCTGATCGAAGAGGCGACGCTGTTCGTCGACGCCGCCCACCAGTGCTACCTGCGCCTCGGCGCCGCGCTGGGCGGTCCGGCCGCGGCGGTCACAGTCCGCTCTTAATCGCCCGCTACAAAGACGAGAACGAAAAATGGACGCGCACAAGCTGCAACTGAAGATCTTCGTTTCGCCCGACAGCGCCCGTGGCGTCGAGCTGGAGTCGTTCATCCCGGTGTTTCACCGCTGGATCAAGGACCACACGCTGCCCGAGCTGACCATCGACGTGGCGAACTATGCCCACGTGCCGAAGGGGCCGGGCGTGGTGCTGATCGGCCACGGTTCGGACTATTTCGTGGATGAAGCGGATGGTCGCCTGGGACTTCTGCACAACCGCAAGCGGGCGGGTCTACCGCCGACGGAGCGGCTGTCGGATCTGGCGCGGCGGACGCTGCACGTGGCGGCGCTGCTGGAACGCGACCCGGCGTTGGGCGGCAAGTTGCGGTTCTCGACCGGCGAGCTGCTGTTCCGGATCAACGATCGCCTGGCGGCGCCAAACATGCCGGCCACTTTCGCGGCGCTCAAGGGCGAGCTGGACACACTGGCGGCCGGTCTTTTCGCCGGTCCGTTTCAGCTGGCGCCGGTGGGCGGACCGAAGGACCTTTTCACCGTGCGCATCACCAGCGCCACCGCGCCGGCGCTGGGCACATTATTGGAACGCGCCGGCGGACCGCCGGACGCCGACGCTTCGCTGGTGCCGTAAAAGCCAATCCCACCGCGAAGGCGCCGGCGTCACGATGGACGCCGTCCATACCTGGATCCCGTAACGCCGTTCCAGTAACGCCGTATCGATTGGTGTCCCCGCCGTCGCCGCAGGCGATGATTCGGGGTAAAAACACTCTCAGGAGACCATCACATGACACACCTCGAGTCGCTGAAGAAATACACGGTGATCGTGGCCGACACCGGTGATCTGGAAGCCATCGCCAAGCACAAACCGCAGGACGCCACCACCAATCCATCTCTTCTGCTGAAGGCGTCGCAACAGCCGGCCTACCGCCACCTGGTCGACGAGGCGCTCGCTTACGGGGCGAAACAGCCGGGCGACGATGCGCACCGCACGGCTGCCTTCATGGACAAGATGGCCGTGAACTTCGGGTGCGAGGTCCTGAAGCTGGTCGCCGGCCGCGTCTCGACCGAGGTCGACGCTACCTACTCTTTCGACACCGAAGGGTCGATCAAAAAGGCGCGCGAGTTCATCGAGCTTTACCGCCAAGCGGGCGTCGATCGAAACCGCATCCTGATCAAGCTCGGCACCACCTGGGAAGGCATCAAGGCCGCCGAGCAGCTGGAGAAGGAAGGCATCCACTGCAACATGACGCTGCTGTTTTCGTTCGCTCAGGCGGTGGCCTGTGCGGAAGCCAAGGTCACCTTGATCTCGCCATTCGTCGGACGAATCTACGATTTCTATCTCAAAGACCGCGGCGTGAAGGACATCCCGCCCGGGGAAGATCCCGGCGTGGCTTCGGTGGTGCGCATCTACAACCACTACAAGAAGTTCGATTACAAGACCCAGGTGATGGGCGCCAGCTTTCGCAAGGCCGATCAGATCGAGCTTTTGGCCGGCTGCGATCTGCTGACCATCAGCCCAGAACTTCTGACCGAGCTCGGCAATCGCCAAGGCGAGATCGAGCGCCGCCTGTCGCCCGAGATCGCCAAGGCCAGCGACGCCCAGCCCGTTCACCTGGACGAAAAAACCTTCCGCTTCCAGCACAACGAAGACCCGATGGCCGTCGACAAGCTGGCCGACGGCATCCGCAAGTTCAACGCCGACGCCCGCAAGCTGGAAAAGTGGGCCAGCGGACTGATGGCGAAAGCCGCCTGAGGGGTTCTAAAGCACGGGCTAGACGCGCCGGCTTTTCCATTCATTGATCAGCGCGTTCGTCGAGGCATCGTGCGAGATCACCGCCCGATCGTCGTCCAGCTCGGGAATGATCGCGTTGGCCAGTTTCTTTCCCAGCTCGACGCCCCATTGATCGAATGAATTGACCTGCCAGATGGCGCCCTGGACGAAGATCTTGTGTTCGTACAGCGCCACCAGCTTGCCCAGCGTCTTCGGATCCAGGCGCTGATACAGGATCGAATTCGTCGGACGGTTGCCGGTGAACACCTTGTGCGGAGCCAGCGCTTCCAGCGCCGCGCCGGAGAGGCCTTGCGCCGCCACCTCGGCGCGCGCCTCCTCGGCGGTGCGGCCTTTCATCAGCGCCTCGGTCTGGGCGAAAAAGTTGGCCAGCAGCAGCTTGTGGTGCTGACCGATCGGGTTGTGGGTCTCGACGGCGGCCAAGAAATCGCAGGGGATCAAACGCGTACCCTGGTGGATCAGTTGATAGAAGGCGTGCTGACCGTTCGTTCCCGGCTCGCCCCAGATCACCGGCCCGGTCTGATAAGCGGTGATGGGCTGGCTGTCCAGGGTGACGCCTTTGCCGTTTGATTCCATGTCGCCCTGCTGCAAATAGGCGGCGAAGCGGTGCATGTACTGGTCATACGGCAGCACCGCGTGCGAGGCCGCGCCGAAGAAGTTGGCGTACCACACGCCCAGAAGGGCCATGGTGACCGGGAGGTTCTGCTCCAGCGGGGCGGTCCGAAAATGTTCGTCGACCTCGAACGCGCCTTCCAGCAGGTGTTCGAAGTTTTGAAAGCCGATGGACAGCGCGATCGACAGCCCGATCGACGACCACAGCGAATAGCGGCCGCCCACCCAGTCCCAGAACACGAACATGTTCTGCGCGTCGATCCCGAACTTCGTCACCTCCTTGGTGTTGGTCGACAGCGCAACAAAGTGCTTGGCCACGTGCGCGTCGGCCTGGGCCGTCTCCAGGAACCAGCGCCGCGCGGTCAGGGCGTTGGTCATGGTCTCTTGCGTGGTGAAGGTCTTCGAGGCGATCAGGAACAGCGTCGTTTCGGGTGACACCCGCTTGAGCGTCTCGGCCATGTGCGTGCCGTCGACGTTCGACACAAAGTGCATGGTCAACTCGGGGTGACCGTACGGCCGCAGCGCTTCGGTGACCATCAGCGGGCCCAGGTCCGAACCGCCGATGCCGACGTTGACCACGTCGCGAATGCGCTGGCCGCTGTAGCCGGTCCAGGCGCCGCTGCGGACGGCGTCGCTGAAGGACCGCATGTGCGAAAGCGCAGCGTTCACGTCGAGCATGACGTCCTTGCCGTCGACCAAGATCGGTCGGTTAGCCCGGTTGCGCAGGGCCACGTGCAGGACCGGGCGGTTCTCGGTGACGTTGATGCGGGCGCCGGCGAACATGCGGTCGCGCTTGCTCTCGACGTCACAGGCGCGGGCCAATTCGCGCAGCAGCGCCATGGTGTGGTCGGTGACGCGGTTCTTCGAATAATCCAGCAGCAGATCGCCCAGACGCAGCGACAGCCGATCGAACCGGTCGGGCTCGCGCGCAAACAGCTCGCGCATGTGCAGGCCGACGACCTGTTTTTGGTGTTGCTCCAATGCTCCCCATGCTTGTTCCCGCGTCATGCCGGCCATATCAGCGCACATCGGGGCGCGTCGCAACCGCTGGAGCCGACGGGCTGTATTGGCCTATCGGTGGCCAGACGGCGCCGAGCTGGTTACCGCGGCGCCGCCGACCACGTCCACCACGCCGACGGTGCGTTCGGGATCCGCTCGGCGGAAGACACCAGGCGATCGCCGACGTTCGTAAAAAACTGTCGGTGGCGGCCCGATAATCAGCAGCAAAATTCAGGGCACAAGCAAAAATTGGCGGCGGCCCTCGGCGTGGCCGGCCTTTTTTGCGTGGGTCGCTTTCGTTTGCGAAACGCATTCTCCTTTTGACGAAAGGCGGTTCACTGAGGATGCTAGCCGCGAAATGGACCCTCTCGCGGCCGCCGCCGGCCTGGACGCCCTGCCCCCCGGCACCAAGCTGGGCCGATATGAAATCCGCCGCCTGATCGGGCGCGGCGGCATGGGCAGCGTGTACGAGGCGCTCCACCGCGATCTCAAGAAGCGGGTCGCCATCAAGACGCTTTTGCCCACGCTGGCTGCCAACCCGGACGCCAAGACGCGTTTCCTCCGCGAAGGCGAGGCGGCCTCGCGCATCCGCCACCCCCACGTCGTCGACGTCACCGACGTCAGCTCGGACGGCCCGATCATCTATCTCGTGATGGAGTACCTGGAAGGCGAGGACCTGGGCAAGCTGATCGGCCGCCGCGGTCCGCTGGGCGTCAGCGAGACCGCCGACATCATGCTGCCGGTCGCCGCCGCCATCGCCACCGCGCACGAGCAAGGGGTGATTCACCGCGATCTCAAGCCGGAGAACATCTTTCTGGCCCAGGGATCAATGGGCGGCGTGGTGCCCAAGGTGCTGGACTTCGGCATCTCCAAGGTTTCATCATCGGGCGATCTGCGCACCATGGCCCTGACCGGCACCGGTGCGACGTTCGGAACCACGTTTTATCTGCCGCCCGAACAGCTGCGCGGAGCCAAGCAAGCCGACGCCCGCAGCGATCAGTATGCGCTGGGTACGATCCTGTATGAATGCCTGACCGGCCAGCGCGCGTTCGAGGGCGAGAACCTGTACGCCGTCCTGAAAGACATCGCCGAGAGCCGCTATCGTCCGGCCGCCACCTTGCGCCCGGACATCCCACCGGCGCTGGACGCGGTCGTCAACCAGGCCATGAACCTCGAGCCGACCACCCGTTATCCGTCGGTGCGCGAGCTCGGCTCGGCGCTGCTGGCGTACGCCGGGCCGAGCGCGCAGATGATGTGGACGCCGTTCTTCGGCGTGCCCGTGCCCGAGATGAATTTCGCCGGCAGCGGTCCCATCGAAGGCGCGCCGCCCACCCATCGCAGGGGCGATCTTCTTTCAGACCCGGCTTTCGGAGCCACGCCGCCGCCTACCGCCGATCCGCCCGGCCGCCGCAGCACCGCCGGCGGGACGCGCGTCTTGCCGTCGACGCCGTCGCCCGACGTTCGCCCCGGCGGCTCGCCGCACCGGCTGGAGAGCAGCACCACTTTCCGGCACGCCACCGGCGAATCCACGCTGTCGTCACTGCAACCGCGGCGCTCGCGCTTGCCGCTGGTGGTGGGCCTGGGTGTGGTGGCGGCGGTGGGCGCGGTCTTCGTCATCATGCGTCCGGATATCGTCGCGCCGGCGCGCCAGACGACGACGCCGGTGGTCCCACCCGAGCCGAAGATGTTCCGGGTCGAGGTGGTCACCGAACCAAGCACGGCGGTGATCGAGCTCGACGGCCAGCCGGTCGGCACCGGCGCCTTCGCCCGCCGCCTTCCCATCGATGGCAGCGAGCACGAAGTGGTCGCGCACGCGCGCGGGTATCGCAACGCCTCGGTGCGCTTCACCGACACGCCGCCGCCGCGGGAGCTGGCGCTGGAAGCGATCGCCGCCCCGGCGCCGCCGCTGGCAGAACAGCCGCGCCCGCACGATCCGATCGGGGAACCCACCGCCGCGAGACCCGACAAGGCGGGCCACGGCCACCACCACCACGGCGCGGGAAAACCGGGCGCGTCCGAACACGCCGACGACAGCCGGCCGCCGCCCGCCCGGCCGACCGGCCAAGGCAAGAGCGGCGATGGCGCCCAGCTTCCCAACAACGCGCCCATCGTCGAATAACAGCCGCCGCCAGCGCCGAATAACAGCCGCCGCCGGCGCCGAGTAAAAGCCGCCGCCGGCACCGAGTGATCGGCGCCGGTTTCGCTATTGCGCACCTTGGCTGTTTGCTGGCAAGCTCCGGCGCGCGGGAATGGGTGCAAATCGCTTAGGATTCGCGGGATTGGGATTGGCGTCGGCGTTGGCGACGGGATTTTTCACGTGGTCCGCCGGTTGCTCGCACACGCCACCGCCGCCGCCCACGCCGTGCACCGCGCCCGAACCGTTTCGCATCAACGTGCGCGCCTCGGCGCGCCTTAATCCTGGCGAAAAAGGCGAGGCGCTGGCCACCGTGGTTCGGCTCTATCAGTTGAAGGGCATCGCCAAGCTCAGCGGCGCGTCGTTCGACGATCTGCTGGATCACGACAAGGACACCTTCGGCGACGACCTCCTGGCCCAGCAGGAGATCACCATCAACCCCGGCGATCAGGCCACGCCGCCGGCGGTGCGCAACCCCGACGCCAATTACCTGGTTGTGGTGGCTCTGTTCCGGCAGCCGGTGGGAACGAACTGGCGCGCGGTGAAGAAACTGCCGCCGCCCGATCCCGATTACTGTCACGCCGCCACCCGTGACAACAAAGGCCAGCTGCCCCCCGACAATACCGCGCGCTTCTTCCTCGATGAAAATCGCATCGAGCTGCGCTGATCACGACCAGGACCAGACGAGGACGTCATGAAACCGCCCCAGAGAGTCGTGTGGTCCGAAGGCATGCTGGTCTCGCCCCAGCACTTGCAACAGCAGGACCTGTACCACGAACGACTGCTGGACGAACGCATCGCCGCGCTGGCGCCCTATCGGTGGGGCGTGGTGGCGGCGGAGATCGACGCTGGCGCGCTGGGCACCGATCAGCTGCACGTCACCAAGTTCGTCGGCATCCTGCCGGACGGCCTGTTCGTCGGCGTCGAGGGCGGCGATCCCGAGTGCCCGCCGGCGCGTCCCATCGGCGCACATTTTCCCCCCACCCAGCCGTCCTGTGACGTCTACCTGGCGGTGGCCAAAGAGCGGGAAGGGGTGCCCAGCGTCTCGGCCGAGCAGCTCGGCACCGGCGGGCCGGCGACGACCAAGGCGGCGCGCGCCCGGTTTCGCGCCGTCAGCCGGGGCGTCGCCGATCTGACCGGCAACGCCGCCGATCTGGCCATGGCCTTCGCCTTGCGCAACGTGGTGGTCCTGTTCGGAGACGAAGCGCGCGAGGACTTTGACGCCATAAAGATCGCCGAGGTGGTGCGCGACGGGCGCGGCGCCTTGATTGTAAACGAAACGTATATTCCGCCCACCCCGCGCATCGACACCTCGCCGTTCCTGATGGGCCGGGTGCGCCACGTGCTGTCCATGCTGGTGACCAAGCAGCGGCAACTGGCCGGCGATCGCCGCCAGCGCGATGGCGCCAGCATCGAATTTTCCGCTGGCGACGTCACCCGTTTCCTGCAGCTTTCCACGGTCAACACCGCCATCCCGCTTTTGACGTACGCGGCGTCGAACGGGGAGATCACCCCCAACCAGCTTTACCTGTTGCTGGTACAGGTGGCCGGCCAGCTGGCCACCTTCGGGGACGTCGATCCCTCCAAGCTGCCGCTTTATCAGTACACCGATCTGCGCGCCACCTTCGAAGAGCTGTTCGCCCGGGTGGTAAACCTGCTGCGCACCACCGTCCGCGAAGCGTTCATGCGCGTGACCATGGAGGTCGTCGACGGCATTCACCTGGGCAAGCTGGACGACGATCGCCTGCTGGCCGCGCCCCAGTACGTGCTGGCGGTGCGCTCGGAGATCCCCGAGGCGCAGCTGGCCCAGCGCCTGCCGGGTCTGTGCAAGATCGCCGCGCGCACCCAGCTGCCGCAGGTCATCCGGGCCGCCGCCACCCCCGGCGTGCCGATTCAGGTGACCCACCGCCCGCCCGCGGAAATTCCCGTCCAAAGCGGCGTTACCTATTTCACCCTGACCTTGCAGAACGAATTCTGGCGCCAGATCGTCGAGGAACGCCTGGTGGCTATTTACTTGCCTCCGCCCTTTGGTCCGCAGCACGTGAAGTTGGAACTGCTGGCGGTGCCCAAAGGCGGATAAGGACCCGAGGCAGCCATGGACACGCTGAACCAGATCACCGCCGAGTGCTTCAACGCCGTCAGCCAGTTCCGCGAGCTGGACGGCCCCATCGCCTCACCGGAGATGATCCACGACCGGCTGCGCGGCTATGTCGAGGCGATGCGCGAAAAAGCCCGCGACCAAAGCCTGTCGCAAAAAGACGCCGACGACATCGCCTACGCCATCGTCGCCCTGATCGACGAGATCGCCATGGGCAAACCCGAGCCGATGCGCGGCTTTTGGATGACCCGTCCGCTGCAGCTGACGTTCTTCAACGAGACCCTGGCCGGCGAAGGCTTCTTTCAGCGCCTGACCGAGGTGCGGCGCGACCAGCGCCGGGTCGACGTCCTGCGCGTCTACTACCAGTGCCTGCTGTTCGGTTTTCAGGGCAAGTACAGCATGCGGGGCGGCGAGATCGAGCTTATCCGCATGACCGATTCGCTGCGGCCCGAGATCGAACGCAACATCGACGTCCCCGATCGCCTGTCGCCGGCCGGCGAGCCGCCCGACGAACCGATGATCCGCTCGGGCCGGCGCAACCCGATTTTGTGGATCGCGCTCGGCGTGTTCGCGGTGGCCATCGCCGTCTTCATCTCGCTGCGCATCTCGCTGGATCGCGAAGTGTTCGGACTGGCCGACCGGGTCGACCAGCTGAATCGATGAGGACCGGCCCATGTTGAAATATATCTTCTCGGCGATCTTCGTGGCCCTGGCCTGGGCCCTGGTCCTGGTTTTCCACGACGTGATGCCGATGTGGCCGGCCGTCGTCGCCACCGCGGTGATCGCCGCGGTCCTGGTCGGCCTGCTGGCCTGGCGCATTCTAGCCGCGCGCAGGGCCGCCGCCGCCATCGAGGACGGCCTGCGCGATCAAGCCTCGCGCCAGAACGACGGCATGCGCCCCGATCTGCAAGCCGAGATCGCCGCCATGGAGTCGGAGTTCAACAAGGCGGTCGGCGCCCTCAAGGGATCGAAGCTCGGCCGCAACGGGCGCGACGCCCTCGGTCTTCTGCCCTGGTACGTGATGATCGGACCGTCGGCCTCGGGCAAGACCACCGCCATTCGCAGCTCGGGCTTGAAGCTGCCGTACGGCAAGGGCGGCAAGGTGCGCGGGGTGGGCGGCACGCGCAACTGCGACTGGTGGATGACCAACGAAGCCATCCTGCTCGACACCGCCGGCCGCTGGAGCACCGACGACGACGACCGCGACGAATGGCTGGCCTTTCTGGATCTCCTGAAGAGGACGCGGCCCAAAAAACCCATCAACGGCATCCTGCTGGCGGTCAGCGCGACGGATCTGCAGAAATCGGCCGAGGAAATTCAGGAGCTGTCCGTCCGGCTGCGCGAGCGCATCGACGAGGTAATCACGCGTCTTGAAGTGATCGTCCCGGTGTACCTGATGGTGACCAAGTGCGATCTGATCGCCGGGTTCGTCGAGGCCTTCGGCGACCTGAAGGATCGCGAGCGCGGCCAGATCTGGGGTTTCAGTCTGCCGTTGGTCAGCGAGGCCACCGATCACGTCGACGAGTTCGCCGCCCAGTTCGACGTCCTCACCGAGGTGCTGGAACGGCAGGCCCTGGTGCGCATGGGCGAAGAGCGCCGCATCGATGCCCGCGAGCGCATCTATTCTTTCCCGCAGCAGTTCGATTCTTTGCGCCAGGGGCTGGTCGATCTGGTGGCCAGCCTCTTCGACCAGAGCGTGTACCAGGACGCGCCCATCATGCGCGGCGTGTACTTCACCAGCGGCACGCAGGAAGGCCGCCCCGTCGACCGCATCATGGCCAGCATGGCCGAGGCGTTCGGCGTCCGCCCGCGCCTGGCCGCCGCCGCGCCGACGAAACCGAAGAGCTACTTCGTCAAGGATGTCTTCCAGCGCGTGGTGTTCCCCGACCGGGACGTCGCCGTGCGCAGCGCCCGCGTGCTGAAGCGCGAGCGGCTCTTGCGCTGGGTGACGGCGATCGGCGCGCTGTCGGTCTCGGCGGCGGTGCTGGTGCTGCCAATTTCCTCATACCTGGCGAACAAGCAATTCATCGTCGACACGCGCGGCTTCGTGGAAAAGCTTGTGCGGGCGCGCGAGGATCGCCCGGTCCGCGGACCGCTCGATCCCACCGCGCTGGAAGCGGCGTTGCCGATGGCCACCCGCCTGGCCAAGTTCGCCGCCAAGGGCCCGGAGGTCGGCCTGCAGTTCGTCGGCCTTTACCCGGGCGATCGCTTGATGGATCCGGTGCACGCCGCCGTCGAGAAGCTGGTGGTACGCCCGCTGCTGGACAGCGACGACGCCCAGTTGCAGGCCTTCGCCAAAGGGCACGGCGACTTTGACGGGTCGGGCGCGATGAGCGGCCTTCTGCTGCACCTCTTGCTGACCCAGCCCAAGGCCTCCGACGAGCCATCGCCCGAAAGTGACGGCTGGCGTGACCACTGGGTGAGCGTGCTGGCCGAGACCGCCAGCGATCGCTTCGCCGCCATCACCGGATCGGCGGCGACCACCAAATCGCGCCAGAGCCTCGAAGGCGCGCTGCGCTTTTACGCTCTGAACATCGAGGAGGCCAGCGATCTCATCGACCGCAAGCCGGCGGTGGTGTCGCGCACGCGGGCGGCCCTGCTGGGCGCCAACGAAGGCGATCCGCTGGCTGATTTGCTGCGCGATCCGAACATGCCGCGCGACATTCGCCTGATCGACATCGTGGGCGGCGCGGTGACCGTGTTCCAGGGCGGCGAGCAGCACCAGGGCGGCCCGATGGTGCCGGGCGCGTTCACGCCGGAGGGCTGGAAGATCACCAAGGCGCGCATCGAACGCCTGACCGCCGACCGCGAACACGACGAGAACGCCTGGGTGCTGGGCGCCGCGCGCAAGCGCGAAGTCATCGACGCCGGCGCGCTGCAGATGGCGTACTTCCGTCGTTATGTCGATTCGTGGAAGGCGTTCCTGTTGTCGCTGTCGATCAAGGAGCCGACCAACATCGAAGACGTCCGGCGCCTGCTGAAGGCGTTCATGATGGACAAGCCGCTGGATTCGATCTGGCGCAACGCCAGCAAGAACCTGGTGTTCAAGGACGATTCGCTGATCGGGAAGGTGACCGAGAAGGCGTCTGGTTCGATCGATCGCCTGAAGAAAAAAATTCTGGGCTCGAGCGACGCGGACGCGGCGGCGAGTGGCGGCAAGACGCGCAACGAAGAGCCGACGTCGCCCGAGGACGTCGGCCGCGAGTTCGCCACCTTCCTGAGCTTCGGCCTCACCAAACCAACCGGCCTCGACACCTACGGGCAAATCCTGGCCGAGCTGAACGGCGCCGTCGGCGATCAAGGCGCCCCCGATCCGCGGGCGTTTCAAACCACCATCAAGGCCCAGCGGGTGAAGCTGCAAACGCTGATCAACAGCTTCAACGAAAACGGCTGGGAAGCGGCGTTACTGGAGAAGATCCTGATGCCGCCGCTTTTGGGATCAGAGGTGGCGGTCAGCGGCGCCACCGGCGATTCGGCCAACCGAAAGTGGTGCGACAGCATCGTCGTCGTCTACGACCAGCTCCTGGCCGGGAAGTATCCCTTCTCGAATGGCAAGGGCGCGCGCGACGCCCGGGTGGCCGACGTGGAGAAGTTCTTCCAACCGAAGACCGGCACGCTGTGGCAGTACTTCAGCGAGACGTTACAAGCCGACGTCGACCACCCGGCCGGCACCACCGTCTTTCACGTCAAGGATCAGCCAAGCGTGAAGTACAAGCCGGCGCTGGTGGCGTTCCTCAAACACGCCCAGGAGCTGACCGATCTTCTGTACGCGAAGGATCCCGGCAAGCTGGGCCTGACGGTTTCCATCCGCATCCGCCCGTCGGCGCCGTACACCAAGATCGTCTTCGACAGCGGCGGCCGCAAGGTCACCTACTTCAACACCAAGGAACGCTGGGACGAAGTGGTGTGGCCGGCGCGCGGGGCGCTGTTTCACTTCTTCCAGAAGTCGGGCGACGGCGAGATCGGCTACACCGACGGCGAATGGGCGCTGTTCCATCTGCTGGAGGCCGGCAAGCTGTCCACCAGTTCGGACGGCGAGGAGTACCTGGCCGGCACCTGGGCACCGCCGGTCGGTGACGGCCTCATCCGCGCCGACATCAAACCGGCCGTTTTGTTGCGCGCCTTCCGCGGCTTCGACATTCCGCATTCCATTGTCCAGGGAGCGGGCGGCTGCGGCCGCTGAGGGGAATCACATGAGTGGCGGCGGACAGAACAGCATCGGCATCTACGGCAAGGTCAGCAGCCAGCCTGATTTCTTGCGCGGCAACGCCGGCGATTTCTCCCAGGCCGGTTTCGACCGCTGGTTTCAAGACGCCGTCGAGACCCTGCGCGCCGAGGGCACGTCGCTGCCAGAAGCCCCGACCGGGTTTCTGATGGCGCCGGAAGGATCGCCCTTCGCTTTTGTCGGCGCCTTCGCGCCCAGCACGGACGCCGCTGGGCGCGCCTTCCCGCTGGTGGTGTTCGCCCAGATCGACGCGCGAGCGCTGGCCGAATCGTTTCCGCAGGTGGCCTTGCACCACGGCGCCTTCGTCGCCGCGGCCGGCAACCTCATCGCCGCCGCCGGCGCCGTGCCCGGACCCATGCTGGTCGGCGAAGCGCAGGAACTGGCGCCGACGCTGCCCGATTCTCCCGATGGTGGCGGCCTGGCGATCTCGCTGGGCAATGAATCCGCGCAGCCGCTTTTGGCCGCGGTGGGCGGCACGCCCGCCGGGTTGGGATATGCCTTGCGCACGTTCGCCCTGGCTTGTGACCAGGCCGTCAAGACGGGCCCCGGCGGCCGCAGCGGCGTCATCACCGTCGACGCGCCGGCGCCCAACGCCGCCGTCCGCGCGCTTTGGCTGGAGATCGCCCGGCGCCGCCTGCGCTGGCGCGACGCCGGCCCGTCGCTGCTGTGGACCGAAGCGCCCGTCGGTCGCTTGCTCCTCACGCTGGGCCAGCCGACGCCCGCCGCCGTCAGTTATCTGGCCAACCCGCGCCACCGCGCCCCGCGCTTCTGGCCGCTGCGCACCGACGTGGTCAGCGCCCTCGACCAAGCGATGAAGGCGTTGCTGCCCGAACAACGCCGCCTGGTGGAAAACCCGCGCGTGTCGCTGGGCGAGCTGGCCTCGTCGTTCGGTTAAAGGAGGCGCTGCATGAACGACGTGCGTTGCCTGCTCTACGGCCTGCTGCTGAGCGTGAGCGGCTGCATGGCCACCGGACAACCTTTTTCAGCCGTCCAATCAGGTTTTCCCTCACTGCGCGAGGAGGCGGGCCGAATCTATTTTTATCGTTCGACAGGCTCCGTCTACGGCGTCGCCCAACACAGCAAGATCCTGATCGACGGCGCGATGGTGGGTCGTTCGATTCCGGGCGGCGTTTTCTACGTCGACGTTCCGGAAGGCAAGCACACCATCTCGCTTCCCACCTTGGGCGTAGCGAAAGAGAACACGCTATCCGTCCGCATCATGGGAGGCGAGACCGTCTTCATCAAGACGTGGGTCGGAGCCTCCGGCTTGGCCGGGCGAACCAACATTGAGGTGGCGGAGCCCGAAGACGCGCGCCCGGTAATCAAAACCCTGACGTTCACCGGCGGCGCCAAGGAAGAACCGACCGAGTAGACGATAGGCTCAGCGGCGCGCGGTGACCAGCAAGCCCTCGACGGGCAGCATGTTCTCGATGCGGAGGTGGGCTCTCTGGATCGACAGCGCGCCCAGACCGGCGGCGGTCAGGGTGCGACGGACATAGTCCTCGCCGTGGGAGTAGCGGCCGTGCGGGTTGATCTGGAAACCGACGGCCGACTCTGGGGCGAGGTGCTCGACGGTGAAGACCAGGTGGCCGCCCGGCCGTAACGCGGCGGCGGCGGACGAAGCCGCTTCCGAGAGATCGCCGAAGTAGCAGAGCGTGTCGGCCGAAACCACCAGGTCGAAAGCCGCGGGGTGCGCCCGCATGTACGCGGTCAGCTCCGCGGTTTCCAGCGCATCATAGCCGCCGCGGGTCTTGGCTCGAAAAAGCATCTCCTTGGACAGATCGATGCCGACCAGTCGACGGGCATACGGTCGCAGGAACGGCGCGCACAGGCCCGTGCCCGCACCGGCGTCCAGCACGTCCAGCGTCGCCGACGCCGTCGCCAGCGCCGCGGCCACGGCGTCGCCGACCAGGGCGGGCGCGCGATATTGCAACCGCCCCAGCACGTGGTCAAAACTGGCGGCGAAGCTGTCGAACGTGGTGCGCACGAAATCGTCCGACGCGCGCGCCGGAACTTCGTCGCCCGAGCACGAGGCCAGCATGTGCTTGGCCACGGCGTTGTCCGGTTCCAGGTTCAGCCAACTTTTGTAGACGCCGACCGCCTCGTCGACCCGGCCCACCGCGTACAGCGTCGCGCCCACCCGGCGATAGGATTCGCCGTCGTACGGGCGCAGGGTCAGGGCACGTTGATACGCGGTCAGCGCCTCGTGGCTGCGGCCGGTGTCGCGCAGGATCGATCCGAGGTTGTGGTACGCCTCCGCGTGCTCGTCGTCGAGCTCGATGGCGCGGCGAAAGGACACCTCGGCGCCGGCCTTGTCGTCCTTGCGCCGCAACACCGAGCCGAGGTTGGTGTGCGCCCCCGGGTGCTCCGGCCGCAGCGCCAGCACGCGGCGGTACTGCGCCTCGGCCTCGTCGACGCGCCCCTGCTCAAGGTACATATTGCCCAGGTTGTTGTGAGCGTCGGCGTGCTCGGGCGCCGCCGCCACCGCACGCTGGACCAGCGCGATCGCTTCCTCGTGCAGGCCGCGTTCATGACGAGAAAGCCCCAAAAAATGCAGCGAATCGGCGTGGTCCGGCACGCCGGCCAGGATGCGGCGGTAGATCTCCTCCGCCGCGTCCAAAAGGCCACCCTTTTGCAGCCCCACCGCCAGCTCGACGGCGTCGGGGATGGTCATCTCGGCGGGCACGGTCCGGCGCACCGGCGCTTCTTTGCTGGGCGTGGTCATGGCGAGCGCTCCGACTTATTCGAAGGCGTATTCGAATTCGGCGGCCGGCGCCGTCACCGCCACCTTCTTGACCGGGTCGCCCTTCATCAGGCGGGTCAAGATCTCCAGGCTGATCCGCGGCAGCAGCGTGTTGGTGAGGATGGCGTCGATCATGCGACCACCGCTTTCGATCTCGGTGCAGCGGCTGACGATCAGCTTGACCACGGCGTCGTCGAAGGTGAACGGCACCTTGTGGTTCTCGGCGATGCGCTTGGTGACACGGCCCAGTTGCAGGCGCGCGATGTTGCCGATCATCTCGTCCGACAGCGGGTAGTACGGGATGGTCACCATACGGCCGAGGAGCGCCGCCGGGAACGATTTCAGCAGCGGCTCGCGCAGGGCCTTGGCGATGCCGTCTGGATCCGGCAACAACTCGGGGTCCTTGCACATGTTGATGATGAGCTCGCTGCCCACGTTCGACGTCAGGATGATGAGCGTGTTCTTGAAATCGATCAGGCGCCCTTCGCCGTCCTCCATGAAGCCTTTGTCGAAGACCTGAAAGAACAGCTCGTGCACGTCGCTGTGCGCCTTCTCCACCTCGTCCAGTAACACCACGCTGTAGGGCCGGCGGCGCACGGCTTCGGTCAACACGCCGCCCTCGCCGTAGCCGACGTACCCGGGAGGGGCGCCCTTCAGTGTCGAGACGGTGTGCGCTTCTTGAAACTCGCTCATGTTGATGGTGATCAGATTCTGTTCGCCGCCGTAAAGAGATTCCGCCAGCGTCAGCGCCGTCTCGGTTTTGCCGACACCCGACGGGCCGGCCAACATGAACACGCCGATCGGTTTGCTGGGGTTTTCCAGGCCGGCGCGCGAGGTTTGAATGCGTCGGGCGATCATCTCCAGCGCGTGGCCCTGGCCGATCACCCGCTGGCCCAGAGTGTCCGCGAGCTTCAGCACGGTCTCGATCTCGTTCTTCACCATGCGGCCGACGGGAATGCCAGTCCAGTCGCCGACCACGGCGGCCACGGCCTGGTTGTCCACCGTCGGCAGAATCAGCGGCGTGTGCCCTTGCAGCGTGCTGAGCTCGCCTTGCAGCCGCTTGAGCTTCTCCAGCAGCGGCGCCCGCTCGGCTTCGCTGAGCGCCGGCGTCTTGGCCGCCACCGGCGGCGGCGCGACCTTTTCGACCTTGCCGGCTTGGCCCTCTTTGTCAGGTTTCGCGGCCACCGCCTCCAGCTTGCTGGCGGTGCCTTCCACCTTCTCCGTCGATCCGCGCAGCGTCTTGCGGATGGCCAGGATCTCGTCGACCAGGCCCTTTTCGGCTTTCCAGCGCGCTTCCAGCTCGGCGAGGCGCTTGTGCTCGGCTTCCAGCTTGCCGTTGGCGGTCACCTCGCGTTCGGCGGTCTCCCAGCCGGCCGCTCTCTCGCGCCCCAGGATCCCAAGCTCGATGTCCAGCGCGACGATGCGGCTGCGGCTGTCCTCCACCTCGGCCGGCACGGCATGCTGGCTGATGGCCACCCGCGCGCAGGCGGTGTCCAGCAGACTGACCGACTTATCGGGCAACTGGCGGGCCGGGATGTACCGGTGTGACAGCTTCACCGACGCCTCCAGCGCCTCGTCCAGGATCTGCACGCGGTGATGCGCCTCCAGCGTCGACGCCACCCCGCGCATCATCAGCAGCGCCTTCTCTTCGGTCGGCTCGGGCACCTGCACGACCTGGAACCGCCGGGTCAGGGCCGGATCTTTCTCGATGTGCTTCTTGTACTCGGCCCAGGTGGTGGCAGCGATCGTCCGCAGCTTGCCGCGGGCCAGGGCCGGCTTCAGCAAGTTGGCCGCGTCGCCGGTGCCGGCGGCGCCTCCCGCCCCCACCAGCGTGTGGGCCTCGTCGATGAACAGGATGATCGGCGTCGGCGACGACTGCACCTCGTCGATGACCGACCGGAGCCGCTGCTCGAACTCGCCTTTCATCGACGCGCCCGCCTGCATGAGGCCGACATCGAGAACACAAAGCTTGACCCCTTTGAGCGGAGGAGGAACGTCCCCCGACGCGACGCGCTGGGCGAAGCCTTCGACGACAGCCGTTTTGCCCACGCCCGCTTCCCCAGTCAGGATCGGATTGTTCTGTCGCCGGCGCATGAGGACGTCGATAACCTGCCGGACTTCGTCGTCACGGCCAAGGACGGGGTCCATCTGTCCCCCCTTCGCCTTGGCTGTGAGATCCTGGCTGAACCGGTCAAGCGCGGTGGTGCCTTTGGCGCCGGGCGCAGCGGCCGCACCTTCGGCGCCCGCTGCAGCGACGCCCGAACCGTCCATCGGGCGAAGGTTGCCTTCGTCGGATCCGGTCCAGATCGCGCCCTGGCCGGCGGCCACCTCATCGACCGGAAGCTTGGCGAACTCCTGCGAGACGCCGATCAGCGCGCGTCTCAACTCGACGGATTTCAGGATTCCGACCAGGAGGTGTCCGGTGCGGATTTGCGTCTCGCCAAACAGGAGCGTCGCATAGTGCCAGCCGCGGTCGAGCGCGTCCGCGACCTGGTTCGAGATGCCGGGCATCTCGGTTTCGTTCTTGCGGAATCCGTTCACCATTGCGGTCGCATCCGCCAGCATTTTGGCGCGGTCCAGTTTGAAATGATCGGCGGTGAGCGCGAGGTCCGTTCGGTCCTTCTGCAGGATATGCATGAGCCAATGGGCAAGCTCGAGGTTACGATTTCCGGCGCTCTTCGCCTGCCGCAATCCTTGCAGGAACGACTCGTAGCCGACGCGGTTCAGCTTGCCGGCGACCGCTTCGACGCTGATGTCCGCGCCCATTGGCGAATCTCCCTATTTCGCGCTCTCGAGGCGGCTGACCACGTGGAACCGTGCGTCCCGACGGTACGTCTCGTCGGTCTTCGCCCAGTTCGGCGACATCCAGCTCGTCCATCCGATCTCGGCGTCGCGGCCGAGTCTCACGGGCGTGATCTCGCCGGCCGGAATCGCGACCTCCATGTCCCAGTCGTATTCAAGGCCGAGGTAAAGATAGACGGCGTCGGCGATTTGCCGCGCGAGCGGCGAGCCGGGCAGAAACTCTCGGAAATGCTTGATGTCGCGCACGAAGACACGGATGCGGAACTTGTCGCTGACGGTGTACATG
>DATATI010000046.1 GCA_036268875.1 Polyangia bacterium
TCTTCTCTGAACGCCTGGCGCGGTCGGCGTGCGAGCTGGACCTGCACGCCGATCAGACCATCGTCGGTCACTGGGACAAGCTGCGCCTGGAGCAGGTGGTGACCAACTTGATGTCGAACGCCTGCCGCCACGGCCGCGGCCATCCGATCGAGGTGGCGGTGGGCGCCACCGGCGACATGGCGTTCGTGCAGGTGCGCGATCACGGCGCCGGCATCGCCCCCGATCAACAGGCCCGCATCTTCGAACGGCTGGAGCGCGCGGTGTCGAGCCGCGATCAGCGTGGCCTGCGCCTGGGCCTGTGGATCTGCCGCGAGTTGGTGGAAGCCCAAGGTGGCAAGATCTCCGTCGACAGCACACCCGGCGAAGGCAGCACCTTCACAGTGTATCTGCCGCGCATCGCCACGCACCGCGCAGAGCCCGACTAGTGTTCGCCTGACTTGGCGTCTTTCGTCTTCAGTGCCGGTGATCACCCGCCGAGATCTGTGGTGTGGCCCCCGACGCGCCGTCTCGCCCCCGCCGATCCTGGCAAGAGGCGCTGATCTGCGCGGTCCTGGGGTTGCTTCTGCTGGTCCCTCCGGCGGTGGTGGCGGCGAATCTGCACGTCTTCCGCGGCGCCGCGCCCTTCATCTATGACAGCGTCGACAAAGTTCCAGCGCGCGCCGTCGCCATCGTCCCCGGCAACACCGCCAAGAATGGCATCCCGGGCCGCACCCTGGCCGAGCGGCTGACCGCCGCATTGATGCTGTACCGAGCCGGCAAGACGCCGATCATCCTGGTATCCGGCAGCCACTTCGACAACTACGACGAGACCGCGGCGATGCACCGCTGGCTGCTGCAACACGGCGTCAGCGAAGGCGCCATCGTCGACGATGCCGAAGGCTTTCGCACCCTGGACACCATGGAGCGGGCGGCGCGGATCTTCAAAGTGAAAGGGGCGATCATCTGCAGCCAGGGGGTGCACCTGCCGCGCGCGGTATTCCTGGCCCGCCACGCTGGCATCGACGCCGTGGGGCTGGTCTCGAATCCGCGCGGCTTGGCGCACGTGCTTTATTCGCCGCACGAGACCATGGCCTCGGCGCTGGCCTTGGTTGAGACCACGCTGGGCCGCGGCCCCGCCGTTCTGGGTCCCGCCCAGCCGATCGCCGGCGATACGCGCACCACAGCGCTCCGCTAGCGCATCCCCTAGCACCACTAGCGCGCGCTAGCTCTTGCTCATCTCGCCGATGTTGTCGTCGAGAAATTTTTGCAGCGCGGCCTTGTACGGGCTGTTGGGCGGAAGCGCGTCGACCACCTGGTTGTACGCCATCCTGATCCAGGCGGTCCGCTGACCTTCGTCCAGGTCAGTCTCTGACGACGCCTTGAAGGCGAACCGCATGGCGCTATACGTGCCCCAGGCGGTGGCGCGCAGCGCCGCGAAGATGGCCGCTGCGTTGTCTTCGGCAGAGACGTCCTTCACTGCCACGGTCCAGGTTTTTTTCATATTGTCCATGATGGTCCTGTCATTTGAGTACGCCTATTTTCAGCTGGCGGCGATGGCGCCCCGCCCGCTGGCTTTCCCTTTCAAGGAACCGCCCACCGATTGTCCGTCCGGCAGCACGATGTTCAGTTCCAGCACCTCGCAGCCGCCGGAACGGTCCAGGTTGACCGACACATGTTCAAGGTCGATCTTTTCATAGCGGGCAATCACCGCCAACAGCTCTTGTTGCAGCTGCGGCAAGTAGTCGGGCGCTGAACCGGAGCGCGGGCCGGTTCGTTCGCGAGCCACGATGATCGACAGTCGATCCTTGGCCAACGAAGCGGTGGTCGGCGAACGACGGAAGTAATCGAGAAACTTCATGGGCACCTCGCAAAAGAAAGTCGGCGTTGCCGGCGCTAGCCGAAGATGCGGCCGAAGAACCCGCGCTTCTCGTCGTTGATGAATCGGTGCTGGCGCTCCTCGCCCAAGAACCGATAGACGACGTCCAGGTAGGCCTGCGCAACGTCGGTGGTCTCGTCCAGAATGGCCGGGGTGCCCTTGTTCGACGACTGCAGCACCGCCTTCGATTCGGGGATCACGCCCAGCAGCGGAATGCCCAGAAGCTCCAGCACGTCGCCCACGCTCAACATCTCGCCGCGCTTCACCTGGGCCGGCGCGTAACGGGTCAGCAAAAGGTGCGAGCGAATCGGCGAACCGCCGACCTCGGCGCGGTTGGTCTTGGCCGCCAGCAATCCCAGCACGCGATCCGAATCGCGCACCGACGACACCTCGGGGTTGGTCACCACGATCGCCTCGTCGGCGAAGTACATGGCCATCTGGGCGCCCTTCTCGATGCCGGCCGGCGAATCGCAGATGATGTACTCGAAGCCCATCTGCTTGAGCTCCTCGATCACCCGGCCGACGCCCTCCGGATCCAGCGCGTCCTTGTCGCGCGTCTGCGACGCCGGCAGGACGTACAGGCCGTCCACGCGCTTGTCGCGAATCAGGGCCTGTTGCAGCTTCGCCTCGCCTTTGATGACGTTGACGAAGTCGTAGACCACGCGGCGTTCGCACCCCATGACCAGATCGAGGTTGCGCAACCCGACGTCGAAATCGATGGCGCAGGCCTTGTGACCGAGCGATGCGATCCCGGTGGCGATATTGGCGCTGGTGGTCGTTTTGCCGACCCCTCCCTTACCGGACGTGATGACGACGACTTTAGACACGTGAGCCTCCCTTTGTAGAACAGCGGCCTTCCCTCTCTATGAAAGAGCCAACTGCGTGGCCTGCCAAATTTTTTGACCAAATATTTCCGGCGACTTTTCCCGGAATTTTCAAAGTGGAATGATCCGGCACTCGCCGTCGTCGAAATAAACCTGCGCGGCGTGCCCGCGCACGTCGGCGGGAATGTCGTCGGCGGTCAGATAGGCGCCCGAGATCGCCACCAGTTCGGCCTCCAGGCGCTGGCAGAAAATGCGCGCGCCCAAAAGCCCCTGCACGCCGGCGATGGCGCGCCCGCGCAGCGGCGCATAGACGTGGATGTGGCCATCGGCGATCACCTGCGCGCCGGGATTGACCGGCGCCAGCACCACCAGGTCGGCGTTCTGCGCATAAATCACCTGGCCGCTGCGCACCGGTTGCTTCACCACCAGCGGACCGGGGTGCGGTGCCGGGGCCCGCGTGAGAGCGGGAGCGGCTGTCGTGCCAGCACCGGCGGCCGTCGGGCGCGGCGCCTGGGCGCTCGGGGCCGTGGTTTCGTCCGACGGAGCGATGACGTCGACCCCGCTGGTCGATCCAGAACCGTCGATCGCGCGTCCGTCGCCACGCCCGCGCGCTGGCGTCGGTTGCAGCACGCCCAATCCCACGGCCGCCGCGCGATCACGCAGCCCATCGCCAATGTTGGCGACGGCGACCGGCACCAGCTTGCACGAGCGAAGCGCGGCGACCAGTTCGGGAAACGCCAGGCCAACGCCCCCGCCGTCCAGCGCGCCGAGATCCAGCAGCACCGGTGCGTCGAGGAAAAGTTGCGGCAGCTGAGCGATCTTGATGCGCAGCTGCCGTTCGATCAGCATCAAGTCCAGCGTGCGCAGGCGCAGCACTGTCAACGGCGCCATCGTTCCTTTGAGGTCGAACGCCAGCGTGCGGCGCGCGGCGCTGCCGTTCGAAGAGGGACCGGGTCCCGGCTTGTGGGTCTCTGCTGCGATCATGCTGCCTCCATTCGACGCGTCTCATTCTCGGCCAAGCCGCGGCGCGGTCAAAAATTCTGCATGTCGCGCCGGGACAATGGCTTTTTCTCGAGGATTTCGCGGTCTGTTGAGGCATGTCGACGGCGGTTGTCCTTGAAGTGTGTAGCGAAGGCCAGTAGGGTTGACTTCATTCCCCCACCCGCAAGGAGCTGGCGAATGAAATCGACGGTCCTCATTGTCGACGACGATCCGATCACTCGAACGCGCCTCTCGGCCCGGCTGGAGAGCGAAGGGTTCCGCACGCTGCTGGCCGCCAACGGCCGCGAAGCGCTGAGCGTGCTGGAAGATCAGACCCCGACTTTGATTCTGATCGACCTGCAGATGCCGGTGATGGACGGCTGGAGGCTGGTGCAAGCAATACGCTGCTACGACGAACTGGCCGCGATTCCCGTGGTGCTGATGACCGAGAGCGAGGATGACACCGCCCTGCTCCCGGCGATACCGCAGGTCCGAAAGCCTGTGGATCGCGGCAACGCCTTCGAGACGCTGCGGTTCACGCTGCAGCGGTTGACGGCAGCGGCCTAGACGCAGAGCAGATCGCGCGCGCCTCCTCTTGCTCTTGTTGCCAGCCGGCGCAGCGTGGGCGGGTGGCGCGACTGAGTGGAGGGGCCCCGGAGGGAAGGCGCCCACGCCGTGACGTGCAGCGACAGCTAGCGGGCGCCACAAAATTCCCCGCCTCGATCAACCGAGCTAACGCGGTGGCGATTCTTCCAACCAGCGCTGCGCTTCGCCACGCGCGAACCCGGAGGGGAATCGGCGCAGATAATCGGCGGCCGCCCGCGCGCCGGCGGTGGCGTCGATTGACGACAGGACTTTCATTCGTTGCGCCGCCGCGCTCTCTGCCAGCGGACTGGCCGGATATTCGTCAATCAGGCGTTCGAACAAAGTCGCCGCTTCGCGGCCCAGGCCATGATTGCGGGCGCGAACCGCGGCGGCGAACAAGTTGTTTTGATCGGCCAGCAGCGACGCCGAGGAAACTGCGGCGGTTGACGTCCGGCGCGGCCCGGCCGTCGGGCGCACGGGCGTGCGAGTTTGCGTTGACGCGGGCGCCGGCACCGGCGTCGGAACGCCTTCGCATACCGATACCCAGGCGCCGCCCGAGGCCAGGCGCACTTCGTCGCCGCGCGAGCGCACCGTCACCACGCCTTCGGTGACGGAGACGCGGGTCCGGCCCGGATCGGCACACGTCGCATCGGGCGGCATCACCGCCACGCGGAAGGTGGTGCCGTGCACTTCGATCTCGGCGTCGCCCGTGTCGATAACGAACCGCTCGCCCGACGCCAGCGGAGCCACGTGCACCCGCACGGCGCCGGTGTGCAAAGCGAATCGCTGGGTGGCGCTGGCTTCGGTCACCGTCAACGACGCCGCCTTCTCCATGGTCATCACCGTCCCCGCCGCCGAGCCCAGCTGGACCTCGGCCTCACCGGGTGATGTCAGCCGGATCCCCGCCGGCAACGTCATGCCGCGCTTGAGACGCATGGGCGGCGACCCCGCCAGAAAAGCGTCCGCGCCGCTTCCCTCCCGGTTCACCTCATCCAATACGGTCAGGTCGCGATCGTTGATCGGACTCGACGCGGGCGAAGTCCGCGGCGGCGCCGCCTGGCGCAGCGCCAGACCGCCGACCAGCAAGACCACCGCCGCGGCCGCAAAACCGGTGGCCCGTCGTCGCGCGGTTCGGCGCCGCGCGCGGGCGCCGAGCGCGTGCGCAACAGCGTCGGTCAAGCGCCCGCGATCCGCCGGCTCGCTGGGCGGTGACTCCTGGCGCATTCGCCTGAGCAGGCGCGCCGCCGCCTGCGCGTGACGGGTGGGATCATCGCGCGTCATCGCGGCTCCTCCATCCGATGAATCGCTTCCGCCAGGGCGGGATCCGCGGCCACCTTCGCGTGCAGCTCGCGCCGACCGCGAACCAGCCGGCTTTGCGTGGCGGCCACGCTGGTCTTGGTCATGTCGGCGATCTCGCGCAGGTCATAGCCCAAAACGTCGTGCAGGATAAACGGCCAGGCGCGTTGGTGGTTCATCTCGTCCAGCAATCCCGCCACCCGCATCAGCAGATCGCGCGACAATGATCGCCGCTCAACGGCCGCGCTGGGCCCCGGGAACAGACTGTCGTCGACCAGCAAGTCGGTGAAGATCGTCCGCTCGATGCGCCGGCGGCGAATGTGCTTGAACACCACGTGCGACGTCACCGTTTGCGCCCAGGTGTCCAGCGAACAGTCGCCGCGGTAGCGGCCGATGGTGTTGACCAGCTCGATTAGCGACAGTTGTTCGACGTCGTCCCGATCAGGATCACTTTTCCCCAGCAGGCGCCGCGCCGTCCGCTCCACCTGAGGCCACACCCGATCGCACAAGGCCGTCGCCACTTCGGGATCGCCCGCGCGAACAGCCGCCAACAAGTCATCGTCGCTGACCCGCGCTTTCGGTGGCGGCGATGGCGATCGCTCTGACGCCCGCGGCACCAGCCGGAGCGCCGCAGCTTGATCGGGGTGGGAACGAGACGGCACGCGATTAATGGTACCCCCTGCCTGCCGCCAGCAGGCTGCCGGCGAGCGAATAATTTCGATTCGGACGCGCCAGGTTGAAAGCGTCCTGCCTGCATGCCACTCGCTGAAGGTACAGCCAATTGCCCGCCATTCGAGAAGAACGCTCCATCCGCGTCCCACCTGTTTTTTTTTCAAGGAGAGACCGCTCATGAAGAAGGCGCTGCTGCTGGCTTGCGCATCGTTGTCGTTGTCGCTCTTTGTCGCTTGCACGGGAACATTGGGAGACGCGCCCGGCGCTGACAGTGGGACGTTCGGTCCAGGGCCGATCGGCACCGGCGGCGCGACCATCAACGGAGGCAGCGGCGGGTCGGGGGTTGCGCAAATGACTGGCGCGGGCGGCGCGAACACCAGCGGCAGCGGCGGGACCAGCGGTGGCGGCAGCGGCGGCGCGACCATGGATTGCGCCAACGCGCTGCCGGCGACGGTGCAGGCCATGCTCAGCAATACCTGCATCGCCTGCCACGGCAAGACGCCTTTGCAGGGCGTGCCGACGTCTTTGACCGGTTACGCCGATCTGGTCGCTCGTTCCGCCAGCGATCCAACCATGACGAACGCCGAGCTGGCCCTTCAACGTCTGCAAGACAACGCCAACCCGATGCCGCCGGCGCCTCTTTCCCGCGCCAGTGCCGCCGACATCGCGGCGCTGAAGACCTGGGTGACGGCGGGAATGCCGATGGGCAACTGTGGCCGCACCGTCGACGGTGGCGTGGCGGACGCTGGAAACAACGGCAGCGACGGCGGCACCGTGATCGATCCTTTCAGCGTACCGGCCGTGTGTACCAGCAAGAAGAACTGGACCGGCGGCAACCGCGGAAACCAGCAAATGAACCCGGGCCTGGCCTGCATCGCCTGTCATTCGACGAACGACGGGCCCAAGTTCACCATCGCCGGCACTTTGTACCCCACCGCGCACGAGCCGGATCTCTGCAACGGCGTCAGTGGCTCGACGGGAGGCGCTCAGGTGGTCATTGTCGGCGCCAACGGCCAGCAGGTCACCTTGACCCCGAACGCGGCCGGAAACTTCGACTCCCAGGGAAATATCTCCAAGCCGTACAAAGCCAAGGTGGTCTACATGGGACGCGAGCGCGCCATGATCGAAGCGCAGACCTCCGGTGACTGCAACAACTGCCACACCCAGGACGGCGACATGCCGGCCGGCAGCAGCATGAAAGCCCCCGGCCGCATTTTGTTGCCCTAGAACGCGCCGTCGAGCACCACTTCGCCGGTGACGCCGACCTGATAGGCGGAGACCCGGCGTTCGAAGAAGTTCGCCACCTCCAGCACGTCCTGCAGGTCCATGAACGCCAGCGGATTGCGCGTGCCGTACAGCTTGGGCAGCCCCAGGGTCACCAGGCGGCGGTCGGCGCAATATTCGAGGTAGCGGCGCACCTCGCCGACGGACAGACCGGCCACGCCGCCGCCCAGCAGATCGTCGGCGAACTGGGTTTCGCACACCACCGCTTCGTCGATCATGCGGCAGACCGCGCGGGTGAGGTCGGCGTCGAAGAGATCGGGCTCCTCGCGCCGGATGGTGTTCACCACGTCAAAGGCGAACGCCATGTGCCCGAAGAAGAACAAGCCTTCCACGCAGGCGGCGAAACAGATCAGGTTCAGCAAGAACTGCTGCCGCTCCGCGCGGCTGTCCACACACTGCAGCCGCTGCAGTGAATCCATCCAGCGCAGGCAAAAAGCCGCCTTTTTAGCGATGGACGGGATGCTCTCCACGGCGGCGAAGGCCCGATGGCTCGTCGGGATCGGGCACGTACGTGTCCAGCAACGTCAGATAGAACTGCACGTGCAGCGCTTCTTCGTATAGCTGCCGCGACAAGTACATGCGCGCCTCGGGCGCATTGAGGTGGCGATACAGATTCAACACCAGGTTGTTCGCCACGATGGAATCACCGGTGGCAAAGAAGGCCACCAACCGCTGCACCAGGTGTCTTTCGGCGTCGGTCATCTTGTTTTGCAGATCGCCGACGTCGGTGGAAAAGTCGACCTCCTCCACGGTCCAGGTGTTCTTGATGGCCGCCCGGTAACGCTCGAAGAACGACGGATTGGCCATCGGCCGCAGAGTCAGGCACAGACCCGGATCCAGCAGACGGGCTGGACGATTGACCGCGCTCATTGGCAGGCCTCGCAGCTTTCCGGGTTCTCCAGCGAGCACGCCACGGCGCTGGCATCAGCAGCGGCCGGCGCTGGCGCCGGGGATTCGGCGACGGTGGCCTTGGCGATCTGCGTGGCCGGGCGCGACCGCAGGTAGTACGTCGTCTTCAAGCCTTTTTTCCAGGCGTGAAAGTACATCGACGACAGCTGCCCGATGTTCGGACTCTCGACGAACAGATTCAAAGACTGACTTTGGTCGATGAAGGCGCCGCGGTCAGCGGCCATGTCGATCAGCGACCGCATCGGCACCTCCCAGACAGTGCGATAAATCTCCCGCAGCTCGGCCGGCAGCTCTGGCAACGCCTGCACCGAGCCCTCGGCCAGCTTCAGTCGGCCGCGGATGGTCTCCGTCCACAGCCCCAGTTGCTTGAGCTCGGCGACCAGGTAACGGTTGACCTGCAAGAAGTCGGTTTGCGAACAGAGAACCACAACGGGCGGTGGCTTTGGGGCGTCCCCACCGACATTGCACCGGCTGGCAATGGATCCCCGGCTTCAGTGCAATGCGATCGGAAGAACCTCGGCTTCGTCCAAGCCCAGAGCGTCCATTTGCATCGTCAGCGGCCCGGTGTCGGGCACGCCGGCATCAAGTGCGGCCGTCGCGCCGATCGACGCCGCCGCCTGCGCGCGCGGTTGATCCGGCTGGCAACGACTGATCGAAATTCCCAGACCCAGACCTGCCGCCACCAGCAGCGCCCCGATTGTCATCCCCTGTCGCTTGTCCATGATTCGCTCCCCCAACAACCACCGACGGCGGGTCGATGTGAATGAATCTGCCTACTTTTTTTTCGCCGGGACCTTGCCGCCCGCGCGACGCGCCTCCGACAGGCCGATGGCGACGGCCTGTTTGCGACTGGTCACCTTCTTGCCGCTGCGGCCCGAGCGCAACGTCCCGGCCTTCGCTTCGTGCATCACCTTCTTGACCTTGCGACCGGCCAGCGGGCTATAGCGTCGCTTCTTGCTCGTGGATCTCGTCTTCTTCGGCATGTCGTAACCTCCGCCCGAAACAAGTTCACGTGACGTGCCAAGCGCGACGCCCGATAGTTGACGACCGACGCGCCCGCGACGACGACGCGTGGTTTCAGGAAGGTAACGAATTGTTACCGCGTCTCGGCGCGCGCGGTTGATCGCGCACCTGATCCAGCGCGCGCAACAGCTCGGCCACGCCCCATGCCTGGGCCACGCACCCACGTGGCTGGAACGGTTCCTCGGCGTCGAAGACCTCCGCTACTTGCCCGGCGCAGCTCCGTCGCAGATGTTCCGCCAGGGCGCCCAACCGTTCGCGCACTTTCGGCCGGGCGCTGCGATCCACGCGCAAGAGCGCGTCCACATATGGCCCGATAAGCCAGCTCCACACTGTTCCTTGATGGTAGGCCGAGTCGCGCGTCTTCAGATCGCCGTGATAGTTGGCCTGATAGCCCGGGCTGCCTGGCGCCAGCGAGCGCAACCCAAACGGCGTCAGCAGTTTATCCTCGACCACCGACAGCACCGCCTGCCAGCGATCGTCGCGCAACACCGCGTGCGGCAATGAGATGGCCAGCAATTGATTGGGGCGCAGCAGCCGGTCGGCCTTGGTCTCGGGCCCGTCGATGACGTCGTAGAGGTAACCTCCGTCGCCGAACCAGAAGCGCTGGTTGAAAGACGCCGCCACCTGGTCGGCGCGGGTTTGAAAGGCGGGCACGTCGTCCGGCCGATTGAGATCCTTCATCCAGCCCGCCATGAGCGACAGCGCGTTGAACCAAAGGGCGTTGATCTCGACCGCTTTCCCTCGTCGCGGCGTCACCACCCAATCCCCGCACTTGGCGTCCATCCAGGTCAGCGCATAGCCGTCCTCACCTTGCGACAGCAGCCCGTCCGTGGCGTCGACACGAATGCCAAAACGCGTGCCGGTGATGTGCAGCGCGACGATGGTCTCCAGCAGCGGCAAAAGCTCGCGCAGGAAGGCCTGATCGCCGGTGTAGGCCAGATAGCGATCCAGCGCATGGAAGAACCACAGCGTGGCATCAGCGGTGTGGTAAAGGCCGTCCGATGATCCCTCCGGAAACAGATTGGGGACGAGGCCATTGCGCACGTAGCCGGCGAAGGTCCGCAAGATCCAGCGCGCCTCCCGGTGGCGCTCGGTCAAAAGACACAGGCCCTCCAGCGAGATCATCGTGTCGCGGCCCCAGTCGGTGAACCAGTGATACCCGGCGATGATGCTGCGCAGGCTGTCGCCGCGCGCCTGCGCCCGCACGGCGTCGGCGTTGCGCCCCACCGGCGAGACGATGAACTGATCCGCCGCCAGGACCAGCTGCCCTTCCGTCTGCTCGCCTTCACCCAGTTTCGCCCGCGCGATCAGATTGCGCCGGCGTTCCAGCTCGCAGCCGTGCAGGTCGATCGGATCCAAGGACCGCAGCGTCTCCCAATCTTCGGCCGAGGCCACGAAGGTCGCCGCCGATCCTTTTTGCAGCGTCACGTCGAATCGGCCGCGTGACCACAGCGCCCCGCGCCAGTCGTAACCGCGCGCCTCTTCGATCGGATAGTCCACCGGGCTTTGCGCCGTCGGCTCGAACATGAAGGCGGTGCGGCCGTCTTGTACGAACATCCGGAGCGGCGGGTACGGGCCGATCGACGACAGCTCGAACCGATCTTCGGTCAGCGAGATGGTGTACGCCGGCAGGTGCGAGGCCACCGACGCCTCGTGCGGGCGAATCTGGATGGCCGGCCGCAGACCCAGCGACAACGAATCGGGCCCGTCCAGCAGCCGATAGATGACCGCCACGGTGTTCTGGCGCGCCGGCAAGAACAGGCGCCTTTCCAGGCGCAGGTCGTCGATGGTGAAGGTCCACACCGGCAACCCCAGCTCCAATCGAAACTCGGCCAGGGCGCCGGTGTCGGCGCCCGACAGCAACACCTGCCGCCCGTCCGGCATCACCACCCAATCGCTCAGTTGGTTCAGCATCATCGTGCGCCCCAGCGGGTTGCGCAGCGACGCCACCAGCAGGCCGTGAAACCGCCGGGTGATCACGCCGCCCACGGTGCCCGACGCGTAACCGCCGATGCCGTTGGCGACGATCCACTCTCGCTGGGCCAGCACCGCCGCCGGCGTCGTTCCGCGGGTGTAAATCACCAGGGTGGGAATCACGCGACCTCCTCGATCAGGGCCACCGGCAGCACCGCGCAGACCTCGGCCAGCGCGAACGACGCGGCATCGTCGCGACGCTCGGGACCAAGCCAGCGATCGGTCAAAGAATCGCGGTAGCGGGCGCCGGGCGGCATCTCGGGCAGGGCCACGCGCGTGTCGTACCAGACCGTGCCGATCGGTTTTTCACCGGCGCGCACCAGATGGGTGAACAGCCGGCCGGTCACCGTCAGCACGCGCTGGCCGCGATCGCCGCGCGCGAACGCCACCACCATGCGCTCGCGCCGGCCGCTGGCCGCGCACGGCTCATAGGTCGAGCCGGCGAAGACCGCGGCGTGCTGGCGGCGGGTGCGCAGCGCCCGCTGCAGGACGAACAGCTTGATCGCCCCGCTCCCGGGCGTGGCCAGCAACGCGCCGGCCTTCGCCGCCGGATCATCGTTGGCCTGCCCGGCGATCGACGCCAGCAGATCGTGCCGATGTCGAAAGTCAACCGGCCGGCGGTTGTCCGGATCGGTGAAAGAAAAATCCCACAGCTCGGCGCCGTTGTAGACGTCGGGAATTCCCGGCGCGGTCACCTTTAACAATGTCTGCACCAGAGAATTCCATGCCCCCGGCTCGTCGATGCGGCGGACGAAATCGTTCAGCGATCGCAGGAACGCTCCGCTGCGCCCGGGGTTCAGCAGGCCGTCGACGAACGCCACCACCGCTTCTTCGTACTCGGCGTCGGGGTTGATCCAGCTCGTGCGCAGCTTCGCTTCGGCCATCGCCTTGCGTACGTAAGCCTGGAACCGCGGCTGAAACCCCGCCGCCGGCTGCGCGTCGTCACCCGCCTGCCAGGCGCCCACCAACGATTGATAGATGAAAAGCTCGATGGCCGCGTCCACCTGCTCGGCCCCGGCGGCATCCGAGCGCAAGCCTTGGTTCTCCTCGCGCCAGCGCGACACCAGCTGGGTCCATTCCTTGGGGATCTCCGACAACACGTGCAGCCGGGCGCGCAGATCCTCGCCGCGCTTGGTGTCGTGGCTGGCGGTGGCGGACAGCCCGTGGGGCTGGCTGGCGGCGCGGGCCCGGTTGAACTGGTGATAGTCGATCACGCTGGCGCCCAGACGATCCGGATCGCCGCCCACCTCGGACAGCGAAAGCAGCGGAAAATACCGGTAGAACGCGGTGTCCTCTACACCCTTGGCCATCACTGGCCCGGTCAGTTGCTGAACCCGCAGGACAAACTCGCGCCGGATGTTTTTCTGTTCGGGGGTCAGGCCATCCGGATCGCGCAGCAGAAGGACATCTTCCAGAAAACGAAACAGCGATCGGTTGATCACCGGGTTGCGCCAGGTCGCCTCGCGCACGGCGCGGGTGATGACCTGCTGATCGCGTGGCACCACTTCACGCGCCTCGCGGGTCACATAGGTTCGGTACACGGGAAAACAAGCCAGAACCTCGCGCAGGCCACCCGCCAGGCTGGCAAAGGTGAAATCGCGCGTGTAACGGTGCTGCTCAGAAATCGCGTCCAGCCGGCGCGCCAGCACCGTCAACTCGGCCGACAAGGCCGTGGACAGAATCAGCCGCTTGCAGGCGTAGGCGACGTCGGCGAAGGTCTGCCCGCCGCCGGTGATCTTGTTCCAGGTGTCGCGCAACAGCGGAGCGTTCTCGGCGTCGACCAGCACGCCAGCGGTGGCCGCGGCGTGCTCGTAGCCGGTGGTGCCGGCGGCGGTCCACTCGTCGGGCAGCCGTTCGGCGGCGGCCAAGATCTTCTCCACCACCACGAACGGCTTTTTCTGGTCGCCGCCCAATGCCGCCACTCGTTCCAGGTACTGCGCCGGTTCCAGCAGGCCGTCGACGTGGTCGATGCGAAAGCCGTCCACCCATCCGTCCGCCAACCAGCGGGCCGGCAACCGATGAACGATGGTGAAGACGTCCTGCCGTTCGACGCGGATGGCGGCCAGGTCGTTGATGTCGAAGAAACGGCGATAGTTGATCTCGTGCGCGGCCACCCGCCAGTGAGCCAGGCGATAGGCCTGCCCTTGCACCAACCGTTCAAGGCCGTCGAACGTCTGCGGCTGACCGACGGTGCCGTTGAAGGCCGCCAGCACCTGATCAAGGTCGTCCTTGATCGCTGGATTCGCCGTCAACTGCGCGGTCCGTCGCACCAGCGCTTCGCGTTCGTGGCGGCGCGCGCAGTGATCGGCGAGCGCCGTCGGCCAGTGCTCGAGGGCGCGCAAGATGCTTTCCAGCTCGACAGCATCCGCTGCCTCCGCTCCCCAGCGCTGCGAGACGCGCTGCCACAGCGGCACCAGCAGCAGTCCCCACGATCGCGGAGACAGCGGCAAGAATTGATCGCCGTAGTGAAGGCCGAAGGCGCCGCCGCCGAAGCGGACCGTCAAAGCGCCGCGCTCAAGCTCGCGGCCGAACTGCTCGCCCAGGATCGGCAGCAACACCTTGCCGGCCAGCTCGGGCTTGGGCGGTCCCCAGTCGATGTCGAAGAATTCGTTGGCGGCCGCGCCGGGCCCGTTTTCGAGGACGTCCTGCCAGCGCGCGTTGCCAGCGTCGGAGATGCACATGTGGTTCGGGACCACGTCGACGATCAGGCCCATCCCGCGCGCCTTCAGCGCCCGGGCCAGCGCCTCCAGATCGGCTTCCGTTCCGAGCTCCGGATTCATGCGGCTGTGATCGATAACGTCATAGCCGTGCTGGCTGCCGGCCCGCGCGGCCAGCAGCGGCGACACATAAAGATGGCTGATCCCCAGCGCCGCCAGGTACGGCACCAGCTCTTGCGCCCGCACCAGCGGAAAATCTTTGTGCAGCTGCAATCGATACGTGGCGACAGGAATCGCCGGCTCAGTCGTGTTCATCCCTCACCGTTGCCCGGCAAGGGGATACCAGAAGCGTGCCAGCGGCGGGGGCGCCCGCAGGCGCCGCTGGCCGACGCAATCCGCGTCGTTCGCCACCACGAAAGTCGACGCCGGCGTCACCGCCCGGTGGCTCGTCACTGATTCGTAACGATCGAGACCGACGGCGCCGCTGATTCTCCGTCGCGCCTTGCCCGCGGCTTCGGCTTTCTTAGTTTCTCGGCAGGAGGTCTGCTGATGCGATTGCCCGGTGGCGGCCAGATGGCTTTCAAGACGCTGCTCAAACGCCTGTACGAGGAGTACGACAACGACGGACTGGCCGACAGCGCGGCGGCGCTGAGCTACTACTTCATCTTCGCCGTCTTCCCGCTGCTGTTTTGTATCGCCACCCTGGCGGCGTTCGCTCCGTTCGCCGCCAACTGGTTGTGGACCTTCCTTGATCGCGTGCGGCCGCTGGTTCCCGGCGACGCCATGAGTGTTGTCGATCAGCAGGCGCACGCGCTGGTCTCGCGCACGCATCCCAAGCTGCTGACGTTGGGTTTGCTGACCGCGCTTTACGGCGCCTCCCGCGGCGTGGACGCGGTTCGCAAGGCGTTGAACCTGGCCTACGACGTCAAAGAATCGCGGCCGGTCTGGAAGACCGAGATGATCGCCTTCGGAATGACCATCGGCGGCGCCGTTCTGGTGCTGATGGGGATCGCCGCGCTGGTGGCGGGCGGCGGCGCTGGCTTCTGGCTGGCCAAGCATGTCGGCATCGCCGACGTTTACGTGTTCGCCTGGAAATGGTTGCGCTGGCCGATCACCGCCGCACTGATCATGCTCGCGGCGGCGCTGGCTTATTTTTTACTTCCCGACGTCAAGCAGCAGTTCAAGTACATCACCCCGGGATCGGTGGTGGGCACGCTGCTGTGGTTGCTGGCCACCTGGGCCTTCGGCGAGTACGTCGCTCACTTTGCCAACTACAGCGTCACGTACGGATCGATCGGCGGCATGATCATCCTGCTGACCTGGTTTTACATCGCCGGCTTTCTGTTTCTGATCGGCGGCGAGCTGAACGCCATCCTTGAACACGCATCGGTGAGCGGCAAATCGCCGGGCGCGCGCGCCGAGGGCGACGCCGCGCCCCCGCCCGGGGAACGTCCCAGCGCCATGCCGGTGGGCGCCAGTGACAAGGCCAAAGTCGCGGAAAAATCCCACGTGCCCGCGCCGACGACGGGCGCGCCCACCTGATATCGGCTTCCAGCCCAGGCCGGAGGATTTGACACGGCATGGCCTTGCCCAGCGTATATATCTGCCATATACAGAGTGAGTGGCTGGTTTTCCGGATGAGCTCGCGCTTAGTACCGGTTTTGAGTGGGACGACGGGAATGCGGATAAGAACTGGACCCTCCATGAGGTATCGCGGGGCGAGGCGGAGGAAGTGTTCTTCAATCGACCGATTCTGGTCGCGCCCGATGCCAAACACTCGCCAAAAGAGAAGCGCTATGCTGCCCTCGGGAAGACGAACAGCGGTCGCGGACTCACGATCGTGTTCACCATCCGCGGCAGTCTTGTGCGAGTGATTTCGGCGCGGGACATGAGCAGACGTGAAAGGAGGATCTATGAAGAAACGAGCATCAAAAAATGAAGCCGGGACGGTTCCGGCATTCGCGAACGAAGATGAGGAACGGAAGTTTTGGGCGACTCACGACGCAGCCGACTTCTTCGACTGGGGGCAGGTAGCTCAGCCGGCCTTCCCAAGCCTGAAGCCGTCTACTGAATCTATCTCTCTTCGACTGCCGGTTTCGATGCTTGATGAACTGAAGGCTCTGGCTAACAAGCGCGACGTGCCCTACCAGTCGCTGATGAAAATGTACCTCTCGGAGCAGATCCGGAGAGATCGGAAGAAAGCGTCGTGACGCCTAAGGCGTTGCAGTGGACGGGCGCTTCGCGCCGCTGCTGAACGCCTGGCGCGTTCGCCCGGTGATTCAGAAGGGCTTGCAAAGGTCTGCGTCGCGGCCGATGTTTTTCGCCAAGGAGGAGTCTCTCGATGACGATCACCATCACGGCCTTTGAACGCTCATCCGATGGCGGCAAGGGACTGGCGCGTGATACGCGCGTTCGCTGGGGCGCTGGGCGGACCTGCCAGTAGTGGCGTGAGCAACCGGGAACATCCGTTGCGGTGTCCGGGGACATCGTTAACACTGGTCCGAGCGGTCAGTCCTCCCCGTTCCCCGTCGCGCGCTTCGCCTCGGCCATGATGTGGGCCAGACGGTCCGCGGTGGCGCTGTCGGCTCGCAGCGCGTCGATGTCCGTGGGCATGCGGTAGCGCCAGTTGTTGGGATCGACCTTGCCCGGCACGTTGATGCGCTCGCGTGCGCCCAGGGCGTTTTGAAACGAGACCAGCGACAGCGCCGAAGCGGCCGCCGCGATGGCGGACAGCAAGGCGTCGCGCACCTGATCGTCGAACGACCTTTTCGGATCCAGGCCGCGCAGCGCGGGCACGTTGGCGATCAGATCGGCGCGTTCTTCGGACGGCAGGTGATCCCACCAGTCGGCGTTGCTGTCGGTGTCGTGGGTCGAGTTGGTGGCCACCGACAGGCCCGGCCAGCGGCCGGGATCGCGAAAGTGGCCGTCCTCTTTTTCCCAGCGCAGCACGCGGTATCCCGGGATGTCCAGGCGATCCAGCGACGGGCGCAGGAAGTCCGGCAGGCTGCCCAGGTCCTCGGCCACCACCTCGCCGAAGTGACGGAACATCCGCATGATGGTCTCGCCAAGACGCAGCTGCCCATCCGGATCGGCCGGAAAAAAACCGCCTTCCTTGCTGTCCGGCGAGCGGACGTAGGTGCGGTAATAGCCGGCCACGTGATCGATGCGCAGCAAGCTGAACAGCGCGCCGGCCCGTTCGGCACGCGCGCGCAACCAGCGAAAGTCCGACCGCCACAAGGCATCCCAGTCGTACGCCGGCAGGCCCCAGTCCTGCGCCTGGCCGCCCCGATCGACCGGCGGCGCGCCCACGCGAAGGTCGGTGCGAAAGTTCTGGCCGTTCGCCCAGACGTCGGAGGAATCCATCGCCACCGTGAACGGTAGATCGCCCATCAGCTCGACGCCGGCGCTGCTGGCGTCGCGGCGGGCCTGGCGCCATTGCCGATCAAGCTGCCACTGCACCCACGCGACCTGCAGCAACAGCCGTTCGTTCTTGCGTCGCAGCTCGGCCATCGCGTCGGGGGTGCGGCTGCGCAGACCGGACGGCCAATCAGTCCAGGATTTCTTCTGCTGGTCATGCACGGTGGCGAACAAGGCAAAGTCATCCAGCCAGCTCCGCTGTTCGCGCACGAACATGGTCAGCTCATCGCGCCGGCTGGTGCGCTTGCGCCAGTGTTCGTCGACGAATCGATCGAAGGCCAGGCGGATGGCCGCCGCCTTCACCTCACGAACGCCGCCCCAGTCAACCGCCGGTTCCCGGCCAAGTTCAGTCAAGCGCCGCTGCACGTCGGACGGCAACGCTTGCCGCCCTCCCGCGGCCTTGAAATCCTCGCAGGCGTCCAGCGACAGGTACACCGGATCCAGCGCAAATGCCGAGGACGCCGCGTACGGGCTGGCGTCAACAGAAGTGGTGACGTTCACCGGCAACAGCTGCAACACTGAAAAGCCGGCGCTGCGCGCCCAGCCGGCGAACTCTGGCAGATCGGCGATCTCCCCGATGCCCCAGTTGTCCTTTCGGCGCAACGAAAACAGCGGCATCACCACGCCCGCCCGACGGCGCGCCTCGCCCATGGCAAAGCCGCTGGTGCCAGCCCACGGCGACATCGGCGCGCGCATGGCCGCCACTCGATCGGGCGCCGGCAAAGCGTGCGCCGCCTCCGCCGACAGCGGTTGGCGCATGATCACCATCCCGTGTGCCGCCACCTGATAATCACCCGACACCGACGGCGCATCGCCGGCCGGCGCATCGTGCGTGGTGTCCAGCTCGACCAGCCACTCGGCGCCGGCCTGGCCTTCGGGCAGCTTGAAGCGCATCGGTTCATGATGGGCGTTCATCAGCACCAGCAGGCTGTCACCGGTCAGTCGGCTGCCCCGATCGTCGATCACCGAGATGGCGTCGCCGCCCAGCATGAAGCCCAGCGATCGCAGCCAGGGCCGCTGCCAGTCGCGCGGGCGCATCTCCGATCCGTCGGGCCGCAGCCAGGTCAGATCCTTTGAAAGCGACTCCCACACCCGATCGCCCTGAAAAAACCGCCAGGTCTGCAGCACCGGCAGCTTCTGGCGCAGCTCGATCAACTTGCGCGTGAAGCCCAGCAGCTTGCGGCGGCGATCGTCCAGCTTCCAGTCGACCCAGGAGATCTCGTTGTCCTGGCAATAGGCGTTGTTGTTGCCACGCTGGGTCCGGCCCATCTCGTCGCCGGCCAGCAGCATCGGCACGCCTTGGGCCATGAACAGGGTGGTCAGGAGATTGCGCTTTTGCCGCTCGCGCAGCTCGTTGATGGCCGCGTCGTCGGTCTCGCCTTCGGCGCCGTGGTTCCACGACTGGTTGTCGTCGTTGCCGTCGCGGTTCTCCTCGCCATTGGCTTCGTTGTGTTTTCCGCCGTAGGTCACCAGATCGTGCAGCGTGAAGCCGTCGTGGCAGGTGACGAAGTTGATCCCAGCCTGCGGTTGCCGCCGCTCGCCCTGGTACAGATCCGCCGATCCGGCCAGCCGATAGCCGACCTCCGACGCCAGGTTGTCGTCGCCTTTCCAGTACCGGCGCAGCGAATTGCGAAAGCGATCGTTCCACTCGCGCCACGGCGCCGGGAAATTTCCCACCTGGTAACCGCCCATGCCCAGATCCCACGGCTCGGCGATCAGCTTCACCCGCGACAGCACCGGGTCCTGGTTGATGATCTGAAAGATGGGCGCGTGGCGATCGAACTCGCCCAGGCGGACGCGGCCGATGGTGCTGGCCAGATCGAAGCGGAAGCCGTCGACGTGCATCTCGCCCACCCAGTAGCGCAGCGAATCGACGATCAGGCGCGCCGCCTCCGGGTGGGAAGCGTTGACGCTGTTGCCGGCGCCGGTGAAATCCAGATAGTGCCGCGGTTCGGGCATCAGCCAGTAGTAGGTCTTGTTGTCGATCCCACGCAGGCTCAGCGTCGGGCCAAGGTGGTTGCCCTCGGCGGTGTGGTTGTAGACGACGTCCAGGATGACTTCGATGCCGGCGGCGTGCAGCGCCTTGACCATCGCCTTGAACTCGCTGACCTGGGCGCCGGGCGCGCGCCGGCTACCGTATTGCTGCGACGGCGCGAAATATCCCAGCGTGCTGTAGCCCCAGTAATTGCGCAGGCCTTTTTCCTCCAGAAAACCCTCGTCGACGGCTTCGTGCACCGGCAGCAGCTCGACCGCGGTGACGCCCAGCCGCTGCAGGTGTCCGATCGCCAACGGGTGACCGAGGCCCGCGTAGGTGCCGCGCAACTCATCGGGGATCTCCGGGTGCAGCTTGGTGAATCCTTTGACGTGCAGCTCGTAGATGACGGTGGAGCTCCACGGCACGTTCGGGGCGTGGTCTCGCCCCCAATCGAAGAAGTCGCTGACCACCACGCCCTTGGGCACGCCGGCGGCGCTGTCGCGCTTGTCGAAAGACAGATCGGCCGCCGGATCGTCGGTTGTATAGCCTTGCACCGCCGCTTTCCAGTCGACCTGGCCGTGGACGGCCTTGGCGTAAGGATCCACCAGCAGCTTGTGCGGATTGCAGCGGTGGCCCTGTTCCGGCTGATACGGGCCGTGAACGCGCAGGCCGTACAGCGCACCCGGCTCTAGCCCCGGGACGTAGCCGTGCCAGACAAAATCATTGGCCTCCAGCAGATCGAAGCGGCCGGTCTCGTTGGCCGGATGGGCAGGATCGTACAGACACACCTCGACGCGGGTGGCGACGCGCGAGTAAACCGCAAAGTTGACGCCGGCGCCGTCGAAGGTGGCGCCCCTGGGGAATGCCCTGCCCGGCCAGATCTCGCGCGGTGCTGCTGCCATCAAACGGCCTCCAAGAAAAATGCGGCGGCGCCTGGGATGCGCCACCCTTCGTCATCGGACTCCAGCGCCGGATTGCCGGCGCCGCCAAAGCGCGGATCTTCGCTGCCGACGACGATTTGCCAGCGACGGGCGGGCGGCGGCGCCAGCAACGGTTCGGGCGCCACGGCCATCTCGGCTTCGCCGCCGCCGTTGACCAGCAGCAAGCGATCACCGGCGCCGGCGTTATTGCTCGACGCCTCAACCGTAAGCCCCATGGGCATCTGGGCGAAATAGCGCAGGAGGAAACATCCCGGACCCAACACCGCGCCGTCAACCCGCCCCGCCCCGGCGTTCACCGCACGGATGATCGGGTCAGCGGCGCGCAGGCGCAGCAGCGCGCCGTGCAGGGCCAGCGATTGCTGGCCGCGTTCACCATCGCGCTCGCTCCAGTCCAGCCACGACGATTCGAACGTGCTGCGCGCGGCGGGATCCGGCAGCAGCCTTTGCACCGCCGGCGACGCCGCGCTGGGAAACTGAGCCATGAAGGCCGCGCGCCCCTCGCGCACCAGCGTGGCCAGCTCGGGATGGTGATCGGCGAAGTAACGAAACCGCCTGGTGGAAGCCCATTCTTGGCCCTGGAACAGCATCGGCGTCCACGGCCCCAGCAAAAGCAGCGTGGTCAGCGCCCGCCGCACGCCGGGCGCGCTGACGTCGCCAAGCCGCTGCCCGCCGGCCGAGTTCGCCACCTGATCGTGGTTCTCCAAAAACGCGATGAAGGCACGCGCCGGGATTCCCGCCGTCGACGTCCCCCGCCTTTTCTTCTGCCAGCGATAGCGCTGGCCCTGGTACAGATAGCCGTACTTCGCCGCCGAGATGAACTCCTGCGGCGACCCCAGATAGTCGGTGTAATACGCCTCGCGCCGGCCGGTCAGGGCCACCAAGGCCGTGTGGTGCAAGTCGTCGTTCCACAATCCGTCGAGGCCCAAGCCGCCGTCTTCGGCTGCGCGCACGAAGCGCGTCTCCTGGGTTTCATTTTCGGCCACCACCGTCACCGTGCGTGCGCCGGCCGCGGTGCGCGCCCGCCGGGTCAGCGCCGCCACCACATGGTCGTCGGATTGATCGCAGATGGTCTGGGTGGCGTCCAGACGCAGGCCGTCCAGATGGTACTCGTCGATCCAGTAGCCGGCGTTTTCGATCACCAGCTGGCGCACCGGGCCCGAACCGGGCCCGTCGAAGTTGACGGCGTTGCCCCACTCGGTCGCCGTCTTGGACAGATAGTGCGGCGAAAACGCCGGCAGGTGATTACCGTCGGGACCGAAGTGGTTGTAGACGACGTCCAGGAGCACCGCCAGGCCCAGCGCGTGCGCTTCGTCGACGAACTGACGAAAGTCGTCGGGGCGGCCGTAGTGATGATAAGGCGCGAAAAGCTGGACGCCGTCATAACCCCAGCCGAACGCGCCGGGAAATTCGGCCACCGGCATCACCTCGACCGTGGTCACGCCCAGCTCTTTCAGCGGCGCCAACTTTTGCGCGGCAGCGGCCCAGGTGCCGGCGGGGGTCAGCGTGCCGACGTGCAGCTCGTAGATCACCTGTCCCGCCAGGGGCAGCCCGGCCCATCCGCGATCGCGCCAGGCGTAGCCTCCGGGATCGATCACCTCCGACGGGCCATGCGGGCCGCGCGGCTGAAAGCGCGACGCCGGATCGGGCAGCGGCACCTCGTCGTCGTCCAGACGATAGCGATAAAGGACGCCGGCCTGCAGATTCGCGCCCAGGCCAGACCAGAAGCCGCCATTTTCACGCTGCAGATCGATGATCGGCCCGCTCTCCACCGCCACCGACACATGCCGGCGGTCTGGTGCCCAGACCCGGAAGTGAACACCGCCGGCGGCCACTTCGGCGCCGACAGACAGCCGGCGGGCCGCCGGCGGAGGCCAACGATTGTCGCCGCGATCTTTTTCGTGGGCTCCGCTCATGCGCAGGTGCCGGGCGCTTCTTAACGCCGCCGGCCCGGCACGCGCCCCGCCGCCTGAATGTCGACGATCTGATCCGGCTCCAGCGTGTCGTCGTCGAGGAGGGTGTCCACCAACGTGTCGCCATCTTCACCGGCGTCGATCTGTTCGTCGTAAGTCGGACTGGCCAGCAGGCCGCCGACAGCGCGCGGCAGGGGTTCTGCCTCGGCGTCGACGGGATTGCTGCCGTCGGTGCCGGGCGCCAGCTCTTCCGAGGCGTGGGTCTCGACGAACGGCCCACCGATGTCCTCGGCCACGTCGGCGTTCAGGGCGTCTTCGGCCGGCGTGTCGCCGCCGGTCACCGATTGCACAAACTCTTCGCCCATTTCCTCGGCCAGATCGTCGGGCGCCCGCGCCGGGCCGTCTTCGGGATCGGGGAAGAATGCGTTGCCGTCGTCGCTGCGGCCTTTGGGACCGGCCGCTTCAGGTCGGCGGGGGCGATTGCTTGGCGTTCTGGTACGAGCGGAAGCTTTCATGTCCCATTCCTTTCGGTTGCGCTGACTGGCATCTCCCACTGCGAACGTAGTCACGCCCGACCAGAAAACGACCGGCCGCCGTCAGGTCCCTTCCCGAAACGAACGTTTCTCGGTCTGCCGCCTGGGAAAATTGGAACTTGCTCTTGTTCGGCTGCCCAACACGCCCTAGATTTTCAGTTTCGTGTCTGCCCAAATCAGCGCGCCCCGACGGATTCTCATCGTGGAAGACAGCGAAGACGTCCGCGAGGTGCTGCAAGAGCTGCTGCAGATGGAAGGCCACCAGGTCGATACCGCGATGGACGGCACCGCCGCGCTGGAGATGGCGCCCCGCTTTGATCCTAACATCGTGCTGATCGACATCGGCCTGCCGGGAATCAGCGGATACGACGTCGCCCGCGGCCTGCGCGCGCAGTTCGGCGAGACCGTCACGCTGATCGCCCTGACCGGTTTTGATTCGCCCGAAGATCGCCAGCGGATCGTCGAAGCGAGATTCAACGCCCACCTGGTCAAGCCGATCGAACCCGGCGCGCTGGAGCGACTGATCGCCGGCGACCTTGCCCCCGCGGCGGGTTAGCGCGCAACGTAATCCAAAAGGATCCGCGGGATGAACAGCGGGGCGACGGCGGGCAGCGCCGACAAGCGATCCAATCTCCGCGCCTTCGGTCTGGGCGGCGCGATCGCGGTCATCATCACCCTGGTCAAGCTGGCCTTCGGTCCCCACCTGGGCCGGGAGGCGCCGCTTTCCCTGTTCGGCGTGGGGATCGTGCTGGCCGGATGGAGAGGCGGCGCGCGTGCCGCCGCCGTGACCACCGTCTTGGCGAGCCTTTCATGCCTGTTTTTTTTCCTGGGCTCGCCCGGCGTTTCGTTGTTGGCTGATCCGCCCATCCTGTTGCAGCTTGGCGCCCTGTTGATCGAAGGGACGGCGATCAGCGCCATCGCCGGCCTGGTCGCGCGCGGCCGGGCCCTGGCCGAAACGACGGCCGAGCGGGTCCAGCGGCTGCAAACCTTGACCGCCGCCCTGGCGGTGGCCCGGTCGGCCGAGGAAGTCGGCGACGTGATGATTCATCAGGCCGTCGCCGTGCTGGGTCCGTCCACCGGCGCCCTGGCGGTGCTGCGCGACGACGGCAAGCTGGAGCTCCTGGCGCACCACGGACAGACCGCCGAGACGCTGCGGGCGTTCTCGATTTTTTCGCCCGACGATCCGTTGCCGGCAGCGCGCGCCTTTCGCAGCGGAAACGTCGAGTGGATCGAAGACCCGCAGACCTTCGCCGCCGCCTATCCGTTGATGGTCCGCGACGAGGTGCACGGCAAGGCCGCCGCGGTCAGCTTTCCCCTGATCTCGTACGGGCGGGTGCTGGGCGCGACGACTTACCGTTTCGATCAACCGCGCCGCTTCGCGGAGCCCGAACGCGACCTGCTGCGGTCCTTCGCCTCCCTGGCCGCCCAGGCGCTGGATCGCGTGCTGACGGCCCAACGCGAGGCCGCCTTCCGGCAGCGGCTGGAGGCGCTGGACCAGCTTTCCACGGCGCTGGCTGCCGCCCAGACCCGCGAGGAGGTGGCGGCGGTGGTGGTCCAGCGCGGAATGAAGGCGATGAGCGCCGACAGCTGCACGCTGTACGTGGTCGACGATGGCGACGGTTCGTTGGAATTAATCGGTGACAGCGGCGTGGCGCCGGAGATCGTCCGACGTATCAGCCGCATCCCCCGCGATTCCGCCAACCCGGTAGCCTCGACCCTGAGCAGCGCCAAGCCGTTGTGGGCGGAGAGCGAAGAGGAATACCAGGCGATGATCCCGGGGCTGGCGTCGTCGTCGGGCGCGCGGGCGAAAGCCTTCTGGAGTTTTCCGCTGATCGTCGAGGGCCAGCCCTTCGGCCTTCTGGGCATGGGCTTTTACGAAGGCCGGAGATTTCCGGCCGAGGAGCGGGCCTTCATCCAGACCTTCACCGGACACTGCGCGCAGGCGTTGCGGCGATCGCAGCGCCTGGAAACCGAACGGACCTCGCGTCGGGCGGCGGAGCGGGCGCAGGTGTCGCTGGCCACCACCTTGCGCAGCATCGGCGACGCCGTGATCACCACCGACGCCGATGGCCTGGTCACCTTCATGAACCCGGTGGCCGAACAGCTGACCGGCTGGCGCCAGGAGGACGCCCACGGCAAACCCCTGCCCGCGGTGTTCCGCATCGTCGACGAGGGCTCGCGGCAGGAGGCGCAAAGCCCGGTCGATCGCGTGCTGCGCCAAGGCGGGGTCGTCGGCCTGGCGAATCACACCTTGCTTTTGGGTTTGAACACCGGACAAGAGACGCCCATCGACCACAGCGGCGCGCCCATCCGCGACGGCGCCGGCGAGATCCAGGGTGTGGTGCTGGTGTTCCGCGACGTGCGAGCGAAGAAGGACGACGAAGCGCGCCGGGCCTTCGCCGCCGACGTCGTGACCATGCTGGGCACGTCGCTGGATCGCGAGGCGACGCTGGGCAAGCTGGCGCAGGCGGTGGTGCCGCGGCTGGCCGACTGGTGTGCCGTGGACATCGTCGATGGCGCCGATGGTCGGCCACGGCGCCTGGCTGTCACTCACGTCGACCCGGCCAAGGTCGAGCTCGCCCACGAGCTGGCCCGGCGATTTCCCGAGCCGCCCCATTCACCGACCGGCGTCTTCAAGGTGCTGCGCACCGGCCAGTCCGAGTTTTATCCCACCATCACCGAAGAGATGATCCGGCGTGGCGCCCGCGGCGACCAGCACGCCCGGATCCTGCTGGATCTGCAGCTGCGGTCGCTGATGATCGTACCGCTGCTGGCGCGCGGGCGGACGCTGGGCGCGCTGACCTTCGTCTCGGCTGAATCGGGCCGCACCTATGGCGCCGATGATCTGGCCTTCGCCGAGGATCTGGCCCGGCGGGCCGCCGTGGCCATCGACAACGCCCAGCTTTACAGCGCCGAACAGCACGCTCGCCGCGCTGCCGACGTGGCCAACCGCGCGAAGGACGAATTTCTGGCCACCGTCAGCCACGAGCTGCGCACCCCACTGACCGCGATCCTGGGCTGGTCGCGCCTGATGGCCCGCGGCGGTCTGGACCAGATCCGACAGACCAAAGCCGTCACCACCATCGAACGAAACGCTCTGGCCATGGTCCAGTTGATCGAGGACCTGCTGGACATCTCGCGCATCATCAGCGGACGGTTGCGCCTGGACGTGCAACCCGTCGAGCTGCCGCAGGTCATCGCCGCGGCGGTCGATTCGGTGAGGCCCGCCATCGACGCCAAAGGACTGTCGCTGCAGGTGCAGGAGAACTCTGACGTCACCATCACCGTCGGCGATCCGACCCGCCTGCAGCAGGTGATGTGGAACCTGTTGTCCAACGCCGTGAAGTTCACGCCCAAGGCCGGCCGCATCGGCGTGAATCTGCAACGCAAGGAATCCTGGCTGGTGGTCAGCGTCAGCGACACCGGCAAGGGCATCGAGCCGGCTTTCCTGCCGCACGTCTTCGATCCTTTTCGCCAGGCTGACAGCACCATCCGGCGCGCCCACGGGGGTCTCGGCCTGGGCCTGGCCATCACCCGCCAACTGGTCGAGCTGCACGGCGGATCGATCGCCGTGAACAGCGCAGGCGAGGGGCACGGCACCACCTTTCAGGTCACCTTGCCGATCAGCGCCGTGCGGGCCGATCCCGAGGCGGTGCCGCAAAGCCTGCGCGGGCGCGAACTCTCGCAGGCGACGTTCGACGTGCCGCCACAGCTGGCCGGATTGAAGGTGCTGGTGGTCGATGACGAGACCGACACCCGGCAATTGATCAGGGCCATCTTGGAAAGCTGCAGCGTGCAGGTGGGCGAGGCGGCCAGCGTGGCCGAGGCCATCGCCGCGCTGGAGCAAGAGATCCCCGACGTCGTGATCTCGGACCTGGGAATGCCGGTCGAAGACGGGTATGTGTTGATTCGCAAGATCCGCGCGTTGCCGGCGGCGCGCGGTGGCAGCGTGCCGGTGATGGCCCTGACCGCGTTCACCCGAGCCGAGGATCGCCTGGCCGCCTTGAACGCCGGCTTCACGTTGCACCTGCCCAAGCCCGTCGATCCCGCTGAACTGGTGGCGGTGATGGCTGGCCTGCCCCGTTTCGGTCAGCGCGAGCGGGACGGCCAGCCGGCGTAAGTTCGCTGCTCAGGTCGTTCCGTGATTTTCACCCGTTGTTTTCCGCCCAAGCATGCACAGCGTATCGGGAGACGGTCCCATAATGGTTGGCAACACGATCGGCAATTATCGGGTAATGGCGCGGATCGCTCGTGGCGGGATGGGCGATGTCTTCCTGGCCGAGCACCAACGCATCGCTCGCCGGGCGGCCATCAAGGTGCTTCACCGCGACATCGTGCACGATCCGCAGATGCTGGCGCGCTTCTTCGACGAGGCCAAATCGACGTCGCTGATCAAGAACGACGGCATCGTGGAGATCTACGACGTCGACGTGGCCGCTGACGGCCGCGCGTACATCGTGATGGAGTACCTGCAGGGAGAGACCCTGGCGGCGCGGTTGCGGCGGCACGCTCGCCTGGCATGGACGGACGCCTGCAACATCGCCCGGCAGATCGCCGTGGCCGTCGGGGCGGCGCACGCCAAGGGCATCGTTCACCGCGATCTCAAGCCGGACAATATTTTTCTGGTCGCCGATCAGCTTGGCGGCAGCTCGATGACGGTGAAGGTGCTGGACTTCGGCATCGCCAAGCTGCTGGAGGGCAATCCGGCCCGGCCATATCACACCGCGCCTGGCGCCCTGGTCGGCACGCCCGAATACATGTCGCCCGAACAATGCTGCGGTCTTGGCTGGATCGATCAGCGCGCGGACATCTATGCCCTCGGCTGCGTGCTGTTCAAGATGATCCGCGGCCGCGCGCCGTTCGTCTCGCCGCGCACCCGCGAGGTGATCGCCGCGCAGATGTTCGAGGAGCCGCCGCCGCTGGACGACACCGGAAAGCTGGCGCCGCCCTGGTTGCACGATACCGTCGCCTGGATGCTGGCCAAGCAGCCGACCGATCGGCCGCAGTCGATGTCCGTGGTCGCCAAGGAGATGAGCCGCGGCCCCGGTTTTTGGCACCCGGCCTGGGCGTCGTTGTGGCGGCCCTGGCGGTCACCCAAACAGCAGCGTCCATCCCATTCTTGATCGCGCCCAAGGCGTTTCTGATCGCCGGGGTGATGACGTCGATCGTGGCGGCCTCGATCTCGAGCCACGCCACGCCGGCCACGCCGCCACCCGGCGAAGCCCGCCGCGAGTTCAACCTGTTCCCGCTCGTGGGCGGCGACAGCGACGTGGGCATCGGCTTCGGACAGGTCAGCGACTGGGCAAAGCTTGGCGCCGAATGCCAGTCGTTCTGCTGGCGCCTCGAGACGGCGGCGTTCATCAGCTTCAAGCTGCGCGACGACAACAGCCGACTTATCGTTCCCTTCCAAGACTATTACCTGCTGTTCAGCCGGCCCAGCCTGGGCCCGGGCGGGCGCTTCCGCCTTGATCTGCGGGCTTCGTTCACCGACGAGACGACGCTGCTTTATTACGGCATCGGCAACGCCGCGCCCGAGCCGCCGCCCAGCACGCCGCTCGCCGCCGAGGAATACAAGCGCATCCACCCGACGGCGACGGCGCTGGGACGAGCGGCGCTGGGCAAGGATTGGTTCGTCGAAGGCGGACTGCAGTACACGCGCAACTGGCTGACGGTGGCGCCGGACAGCTTGCTGGCGCAAATGCAGGCCGGCTCGTCGCCGGCGGCGCCGTTCCTGAAAGGCAACTTCGCCGCGCCCCACGGCGTGGCGTTGATCGACATCGGTCTGCAGTACGACACGCGCGACAGCGAGATCGTCACCCGCGAGGGGATGTTCCACACCGCGCACCTGCGCATCAGCCCGCAGGTCGGCACCGCCCTGCCCTACGGCTATGAACAGCTGAACCTGACCGCGCGTTTCTTCTACACGCCGTGGCCACGCTGGCTGACCCTCTCGTGGCGGGTGGTCAATGATGTGATGGTCGGCTCCCCGCCGTTCTACGAGCTGGCCCGGTTCGAAGAGACGGCCGCCATCGGTGGCGTCAAAGGCGTGCGCGGCGTGCCGGCCCAGCGGTACTACGGCAAGGTCAAGCTGTTCCAGAATCTGGAGGCGCGCAGCGAGATCTTCCCGTTCACCATCGGGAACAAGCCGATGGTGCTGGGCGTGGCGTTGTTCGCCGACGCCGGCCGACTGTGGTCCGAGCTGGAAAAACGCCAAGACGATCTGGACGGCACCGGCTGGGGCATCAAATATGGCCTGGGCGGCGGCCTGCGTTTGCAACAAGGCCAGACGTTCGTGGTGCGCGCCGATCTGGCCTGGTCACCGGACGCCCATCCGATCGGCGCGTACTTCGCGGCCGGCGAGATTTTCTGACGCTGTCACAATGGCGATTGTCGCGCGCGGCGCGCGGCGGTCCGAGATCCTCTTCACACGCGCGACACCTGACCGCGACCGGGCGCTCGCCAAAACGGTTCTGAAACGTCGCCGAGGCGCATCGCGCGCTCACTTACAGTGGCCGGCATTTCCTGGGCGACGTCCGCTTCTTCCGCGGCCGTCGTCGCCGTCACTGAAGTCTCTGCGAAAAGGACACAGCCAATGAAGAAGGTCACCATCGTGAGTGCCATCGTGTTCAGCGGATTGGCGGCAGGCGCCTGGATAGGCGGCTGCACCAGCGATCCGACCGGCTCTGTGCCGACTCAGAATTTGGGCGACGCCCAGTTCGACCTGCAGGTCGGCGGCGGTCTGACGCTGAAGACCCTCAGCTACACCATCACCGGTCCAGCGGGATTTTCCCGCCTGGGCACCATCGACGTCAGCAACAGCGCGACGGTCAGCGCGGTCATTACCGGGATTCCATTTGGCGTCGGGTACCAGATCAGCCTGCACGGCACCACCGTCGATGGTGCGGCGATGTGCATGGGCATGGCGACGTTCGACATCAGCAGCGCCACGACCCAGTCGGTGCCGGTGCACCTGACCTGCCAGATTCAACCCGGCACCGGCAGCATTTCGGTGAACGGCTCGATCAACGCCTGCCCGCGCGTCGACGGCATCGGCGCCAGCCCGGCAGAGGCGGCGGTGAACGGCACCATCGCGCTGTCTGCGGTGGCCGCCGACGTCGACCACGGCCCGGCGCCGCTGACCTTCAACTGGACCAGCACCGGTGGCACGTTGACCGACGCCAGCAGCGCCAACGCCACCTTGACCTGCACCAAGGTCGGGATGGTGACGGTGACCCTGGCCGCCTCCGACGGCGATCCGGCCTGTTCGTCAACGGGCTCGGTCGACGTGGTCTGCTCCGAGCCGACGCCGCAGACGCCGATCAAGCACGTCATCGTCCTCATCGGCGAGAACCGCTCGTTCGATCATGCCTTCGGCACGTACGTCCCGAGCGAAGGCCAGGCGGTTTCAAATCTGTTATCGAAAGGGATCGTGAACGCCGACGGCACGCCGGGCCCGAACTTCGCGCAGTCGGCGCAAGCGATGGCCGCTGCCCAGGACGGCTTTTGGATCGCCCCCGCCAGCAAGACGCCGTACACCACGCTGCCACCGCCCAGCACGTCGGGCGCCCCCAGCGCGCAGCGGCCCACCGCCCCGCCCTTCGTCACCGTCGACCAGGCGGCGGCGGAGACGGACATGGATCCGGCGCAGCTGCTCTTGCTGACCACCGGCGCCACCGGCCTGCCGGCGCGCGTGGTCGACACGCGCGTGACCAACGCCGCCAACCTGCCGAACGGCGCCTTCCAGTTGACCGGCCCGAACATGCCGTACGACGCGTACACCGGCGACACCATCCACCGCTTTTATCAAATGTGGCAGCAGGCCGACTGCTCGGTCATGAACGCCACCGTGTCGAACCCCAGCGGTTGCATCAACGACCTGTTCCCGTTCGTGGCCATCTCGTTCTCCACGGCGGACAACGGCGTCGGCAGCTCGATGGCGTTCACCAACGTGGGCAACGGCGACATGCCGCTGCTGAAGATGCTGGCTGACAACTATTCGATGAGCGACAACATGCACCAGTCGGTGATGGGCGGCACCGGCGCCAACCACTCGCTGGCCGTGTTCGGCGACGCCGTGGCCTGGACCGACGGCATGGGTAACCCGGTTCCGCCGCCGCCGAGCCAGATCGCCAACCCCAACCCGCGCGCCAGCACCAACAACCGCTACTCCGTCGACGGCGCGTTCAGCAACTGCTCGGATACCAGTGCGCCCGGCGTGGCCCCGATCGTCGACTACCTCGGCTCGCTGCCGCACCACCCGAACCCGAACTGCGCCGCCAACACTTACTACTACCTGAACAATACCAACCCGGCCTATGACCCGCACGGTGTGTTGCAGTCGGGCACCGTGGTGCCGCCGACCAGCCAGCGCTCGATCGGCGATTCGCTGACCGAGAAGGGGATCTCGTGGCGCTTCTACGGCGGCGGCTTCAACCGCGGCAGCGGCTACTGCCAGATCTGCAACCCGTTCGAGTACCAGACCCAGGTCATGGCCGATCCGGCCGCCCGCGCCGAGCACATCAAGGACACCGTCGACATGTACACCGACATCACCAACGGCACGCTGCCGGCGGTTTCCTACGCCCACCCCGACGGCGCGCTGGACGGCCACCCGTCGTCGTCAAAGCTGGATCTTTTCGAAGCCTACGTGGCGAACATCCTGGCCAAGCTGGAAGGCAACCCCACCCTGAAGGCCAGCACGGTCGTGATGATCACCTTCGACGAGGGCGGCGGTTACTACGACAGCGGCTTCATCCAGCCGGTCGACTTTTTCGGCGACGGCACCCGCATCCCGCTGATCGCGGTCTCGCCGTTCAGCAAGGGCGGCAAGGTCAACCATGGTTATGCCGACCACGTTTCGATCCTGAAGTTCATAGAGCGCAACTGGTCGCTGCAGCCGATCACCGGCCGCAGCCGCGACAACCTGCCAAACCCGACGGTCAGCAGCGACGATGCGTATGTTCCCACCAACATGCCGGCGCTGACCGATTTGTTCGATATGTTCGACTTTAACCAATAGTGACCGTGAGTCGGCGCCGGTCGTGCTGGAAATGGCCGGCGCCGACTGCTTTTTGGGGATGGCATGATCGAGACTGGAAACGGAACCCGCCAGACGGTGTGTCTGATCGCGGCGATTTCGTTGGCGGCTTGTTCGAAGGTCGAGCCGGCGGCCGGCGCGCACGTTTCTGTTTCGCCGGCGATCGCGACCGCGCCGGGACCGGCGGCGGCGCCTTCGCGCGCGCTCGGCCCAGCCGCAGCCGTGGGCAAACTTTTGTTCTTCGACAGGACGCTGTCGGCGTCCGGCGAGCTGGCCTGCGCCACGTGTCACGATCCCGACCACGCCTATGCGCCGCCGAATCATCTGGCGGTGCAACTGGGCGGCCCCCAGCGGAACTCCCCTGGTCGGCGGGCGACGCCCTCGCTCCGTTACAAAGAATTTACACCGGGCTATGCCGACCTCCTGGACAACCCCGACGGTTTCAGCGCGCCGGGACCGGGCGGCGGCTTCGCCTGGGACGGCCGCGCCGATTCATTGGCCGAACAAGCGAAGGCGCCGCTGCTGTCGCCGTTCGAGATGTCCAACACCGACGCCGCCGACGTGATCAAGAAACTGCGGGCCTCCTCCTCGGCGGCGGCGTTCATTCAAACGTTTGGCGCCGCCGCGCTGGCCAACGTCGACCTTGCCTTCAGCAAGGTGCAGCTGGCCCTGCAATCCTTCCAGCTAGAAGACGTCAGCTTTCATCCTTACAACAGCAAGTACGATCTCTTCCTGTACAAGAAGCCGGGCGGCGAGCTGACCGCCGCCGAGCAGCGCGGCCTGACCGTCTTTCGCGATCAGAAAAGCGGCAACTGCATCGGCTGCCACCTGCCCGATGCCAGCATGGACGACGGCGCCCCGGCGCAGTTCACTGACTATTCGTTCGCGGCCATCGGCGTCCCTCGCAACCCGCAGATTCCCGCCAACCGCGATCGCCGCTACGGCGACCTGGGCATCTGCGGCCCGCTGCGCGCCGACCACGGGCGCTTCCCCGAATACTGCGGCCTGTTCAAGACGCCGACCTTGCGCAACGTCGCCACCCGCGGCGTCTTCTTCCATAACGGCGTCATTCATTCGCTGGAACAGGCTTTGCGCTTCTACAACACCCGCGACACCCGACCGGAACTCTGGTACCCCACCGTCGGCGGCCGCGCCAAAGCCAAGCCTGATCCCGATTTCCCGCGCTATGGCCTCATCACCACCCAGTACGTCGGCGGCCGCGTGCAAAAGTACGACGATCTGCCGCCCGCGCACCGTCCGAACGTCGACAAGCAACTGCCCCTCGACGGACGAGCAGCGGGCAGCAAACCGCCACTGAGCGAACGAGACGTCAACGACCTGGTCTGCTTCCTTCGAACGCTTGACGACGACTATCACCCCGGGACGCCGCCGGCGACTGGCTGCACCGACTAGTTCACCGCCTCGACCAATCGCCGCCTGCCGGTGCGGACGGCGGGCTATGACAAACGTCCTCAGCGCGGCGCCGGTGCCCGCGCTGCTGGCTCTACCGCCGGCGGCGGTGAATTATGCCGCGGTTCCGTCAAGGCCGCGGCGTTGCGCGAGACGTGGCGGCCTCGAAATCCCGAGGCCACCACCCCGATCAAGATCGCCACCAGCGCCACCGCCAGCAAAGCCACCACGATCCACGTTCCTCGACCCTTCTCGAAGCTCCGCATGAGGGCGCGATCGTTCATGAGATCCAATGGTGGATCCGATCGACGCCGGCGCAATGGCCGCAGGCGCGGCCCCTACGGGTACGGCACCTCGCTGGCGTTGTTCTGCGAGAACTTGGTGTCGGCGGCGGGCAGGCAGCCGGGCGTCGGGGAGCAGGGATACGTCGTCTCGCTGGCGAGCTTGTAAAAGCGAAACGAATCGTACTCGCTCTTCAGTGGATAGTTGTTGCCCGCCGGATCGCCAAAGTGCGGGCCGCCGAACACCCACAGGTTCATCATGATCTTCGCCGACAGGTTGGGGATCTTCGGCGTGCTGCCGCCGTTGCCGTTTCCGCCCCCGTACGAATGAATCACCTTGCCGTCCAGGTACCAGGTCACGCTGGTGGGCGTCCATTCGAACGCGTACGTGTGAACGTCGGTCTGGATATACGTCGCGCTCATCGGATCGGCGACGAAGGCCGCGCCGCCCGGATATCCGGGGACGCCGGCGCCGGTGTTGACGAAGTCGACGACGTTGCCGGCCACCTTGTGCACGATCGATCCGCCGTTGCCGTCGTCCCACGGCTCCAATTCCAGATCGACCTCGTTCCAGGCGGTCCACTTCGGCGTGCGGAACAGGAACATGGTGGCCAGGTATCCGCCCTTGGTCGGGTCGGCGTTGGCGGTCGGCGACTTGTATGTCACCTCGTAACGGCCATAGCGATAGTTGTTGTACTTGGTGCGGAACTCGCCGCTGACCACGGTGCGTCCGGTCGGCTTGCCGGTGGCGCTGTTGTAGTCGGATTCGGAGTACGAGGTGTAATTGCCGGGCTGGTTCTGCGGCATCGCGCTGATGACCATCTTCCCGTTGGCGAAAGTGATCTGCGATTTATTGAACCAGGTGGCACCATCAGCCGGGGCGCCGTCGGACCAGGTCCACACCGGATCGTGGTCGAGGTCCAGGGTGCCGCAAAAATCTTCCACCATCGACAGCGCATAGCCATTGTAGGTCGGATAATTCGCGCTGGCGTCGCAGTGGCCGATCACGCCGTTCGGGCAGACGCCGCAACCGGTGCCGCTGGCGCCCGCGCCGCCGTCGCTGCCGCCGGTGCCGGTGCCGGTATCGGACTTGGTGTCCGCGCTGGCGTCGACGCCGCTTGAACCGCCGCTGCTGCTGCCGCCGCTGCCGACCACGCCGCCCGTGCCGGTGGTCGATGATCCGCCGGCGCCGCCGCTGGCGCCGCTGCTCCCACCGCTACTGCCGCTGCTGCCGCCGCTGGCGCCGCTGCTCCCACCGCTGGCGCTGTTGCCGCTGCCGCCGCTGCCGGGACCTGAACCGGAACCACCGTTTGAACACGCGGCCACGGCGACAGTCATCGACGTTGCCACAATCGCCATCGCGAAATTGAATCGGACCTGCATCTTTGGCGCTCCCTTTCATCCGCAAGGACGGAGACGTTACGAATAATCTGCCCCAAAAGTGAGTGGGCCGGGGTGCGAGAAACAGTTGCCGCCCCGAAATCGTTCGCCTTGACCGTAAGATCGCTGTCAGTTCTGAGGCCCGTCGCAATACAGCCAGCCGAGCAACGTCGTCAACTCAGTCGGCAACAAGGGCGGCGCCCCGGCCGGAGGCATTTTGCACGCACGGGTCTGGATAAGAATATCGATCTGAAACTGCTTCACCTCTTTATACGTTTGGTAAGGCCGAATCGACTCGACGCCGGTCGGTGAATGGCAGGCGCCGCAGCGTTCTTGGATGATCGGCGCCACGTCGTTCGCATAACTCGGAGGCGGCGACGGGCAGCCGGCGTCGACGACCGGACAGGCGGCCGAATCGGGCCCGCCGGAGCCGCAGCCGATCAAGAACGCGACGACAAAGAACCCCGGCCATCGTCGGGCGACATCCTTGACCACCGCAGCAGTCTGCCACAGGGCGGCCGGCCCGGTCGTGGCGCCGGCACGGTTCGGCCCGGGTGCGAAAATTTGATGCAGCGCCAACGGCGGCCGACCGCATTACTGTTTGCGCATGCTACAGCGGAAAAGCTTTGTTTCTTGCGGCACCACCCTTTCCATCGGCGCGCTGGCGGCGCTGGCGTTTCTGGTGGGTTGCAGCAGCAGTTCTGGACCGGCAATGACCACCGCGGCAGCGGTGAGCGGCCCGGCCGACATGCATTGCACGATGAACGGAATGGACATCAAGCAATCGATCGGGATGTGCGTGACCACCGCGGCCGCCAAATCGGCGCTGTCTGCGGACGGCGGCGATGATGGGACCGATGATGGGACCGATGATGCCAGCGTCGACGCGGCCGCCGACGCTGGCGCGAGCGACGACACGGCCGTCACCACTGACGCCGACGCCAGCGACGACGCCGGCGCGGGCGACGATGGCGCGGGCGCAGACGCCGGTTCAGGCGACGATGCGGGTGACAATGGCGGCGGCGACTACGGACCGACGCTCTACAACTTCGAGGGCGACGACGATGACTGCAAGTACCACGTCAAATGGACGTCGACGGCGGTAAAGGAAAACGTCGGCGTGACCTTCCAGGTGAACGTCATCAGAAAGATTGACGACAAACCCGCCACCGGCGCCGACATCGTGATCGAAGCATTTTCGAACCCGATGCACCCCACGCCGACCGTCGACATTCCCAGCGTCGAATCAGCCGGCGGCAACTACAAGGTCGGGCCCTTCGTCTTCGACCAATCGGGAATGTGGACCGTGCGCTTCCATTTCTACGAGACGTGCTCCGACGAGCCAGAGGATTCGCCTCATGGCCACGCGGCCTTCTTCATCAAGGTGCCCTGACACCAGCGTCGCGGATCAGCCGTCCTGGCCGTTGCGCTGGCGGCGGCGCTCCTGGGCGGTGGATGCGGAGCAGCCGGCGGCGGCCAGGAACCTGCGGCGCGGTCCTTCGCGACCGCGCCGCTCCAGACCGTGACCTCGTCGTCCGGCCGGCCGCGCGTCGAGCTGCGCTGGTCGCCCGCGGTCCCGACATCACCCTTGGCCCAGACGGTCCCGGCGAGCCGTTGAATCTCGCGGTGGCCATTCGCGCCCACCGGCTGACCGCGGTGGTGTTCGTGTCGTCTAACTGCCGGTGCTTCACGGTCCACCGCGCCCGGCTCGCCGCCTTGGTCGGGTAGTTGCAGCCGCGCGACGTGCGTTTCGTGTTCGTCGACTCCGAGCGGCATCCACCGGGCGAAGCACCTCTGGATTTTCTGGCCGAAGCGTCGCAGCCGATCTTTCGCGACCCGGACGGCCGATTGGCGCGCCGACTGGACGCCCCGTCCGCCACCGAGACGTTCGTCTTCGATGCTGCCGGCACGCTTCGCTATCGCGGCGGCCTCGACGACGACCGAACCTACCTGCGGCCGGCGCCTCGAAATTTCCTGCGCGACGAATTGCTCAGTTTGCTTGACGGGACCGCGCCGCTTTTCGTCGCGGCCAAGACCCTGGGTTGCGCCTTGCGCTTGCGCTGAGGCGCAGCCGGAGCGGGCCGCGCTTCAACCGACGGCGCGCGCCAGAGCCAGCGACATACCGCGCGCCGCACTGTCTATCGCCTGCCGGCCACGCTGAAGCTGGAACGGATTGACCCGCGGCAGCTCGTCGATCGACACCACCTGCATGCGCGGGCGGGACGGCGCCCGCAGCGCCCCGCTGCCGGGCCGCCGCCACGGCGAGCGCGAGGCCAGATTGTGAAAAAGGATGCGCTCGTCCGCATCGGCGCCCCGCAGACCCGGGCGATCCAGAATGCCGCCGTCGAGATAAAAGCGGCGGCCGATGCGCACCGGCTGGAACATCAGCGGCAGCGCGCAAGACGCGTGCACCGCCGGCGCCAGGGCGCCGTCGCGCAGCACCGCGGTGCGCATCGCCGCCACGTCGAACACCGAGATCGCCAGGGGCACGCGGCAGGCGGCGAAGGTCTTCGCGGGCGCCAGCCCTTCGATGCGGGCGCGGAACAGCGATCCGCGCAGCAGGCCCGCGCCCGGATGCACGTCCCAAAAATCCTCGCGGCGTAGCCGCGCCAGCTCGTCGCAGATCTGCGCGGCGGACAGGCCGGAGGCCCACAGCCCACCCGCCAGCGCGCCCGCGCTGGAGCCGCACACCCGCGCCGGGGCCAGCCCCTCCGCCTCAAGCACCGAGAGCAGGCCCGCGTGGGCAAAGAACCCGAAAAATCCCGACGACATCGCCAGCGTGTAGGGCTCCGCGGCCAACCAGTCACGCAGCGTGGTCATTCGCTCGAGCATGCGCCAGGCCCCGCCCGGTCGCACGTTCGATCGACGCGCTGACCGGGCGACCATCGGCTGACGACCGCCTTAAGGGCACATCCCGAGATGGCCGACGGCGTGCTGACAATGAACCTCGGGCTCGGACTTCAAGGCGAGAAAGCAATGGAACGTGCGACAGCGGATCTGTTGCGGCTTGAGCGCGGCGCACGTCGTTCTGCAGGACACCGCGTCCAGCGTGGTCGCGCACGTCCTCGCCATGCAGTCGCAATACCCCTCGCAGCTCGCGTCGCCGATCGCGCTGCGGCTGCAGCTGTCAACGCATTTTCCGGACACCACCGTCGGGCCGCCGACGCGGGCGAACACGCACCCGGACAATCGGCGGGTGGCCAGATCACGCGCCGTGCCCAACCTCTCGGTGCACGCCGCGGCCAGCGGATCGGTGGCGCGATCGACGCACCCGTTGTAAGCGGCCAGCGCTTGTCGACAGGCGCGGCTGCTCTGGCATGCTTGGTATTCGCTGGAGCAGTTCCTGGCGACGCACGATCCGCAGGTCGGCGCCGCCACCGTCGGGGCGGCCGAGACCGCTCCGGCGTCGTGCGTTTCCGCCACCACCGGCCGGCTGACCTCGCGCGTGGTGTGGCGGATGCGCGCCGCGAGGGCGAACAACATGAAGGCCAGCAGCAGTCCGCCGGCCATGGCGGCGACGGCCGGCCAGCGGATCGAACGGTGGGGCGCCGCCGGCTGGACGTCCCTGGTCAGCTCAACCGTCGACTGCGGCGCAAACTTGGCCAGGTCGCCCATCAACGCGCGCACGCTGGAATAGCGGTCGGCGGGGTCCCGCTGCAGGCAGCGATCGATGATCGCCGCCAACCCCGCGGGCAGCTCTGGTCGGAACGTCCGCACCGACTCTGGCTTGCCGTGCAGGATGAGCGTGCCCAGCTGGGGCATGGTGCTGGCTTCGAAGGCGCGCCGACCGGTGAGCAGCTCGAACAGGATCATGCCCAGGGACCAGATGTCCGCCCGCACGTCGACAGATCGCGGATCGGTCAGCTGCTCCGGCGACATGTACACCGGCGATCCGAGCATCGAGTTGGTGCCGGTGAGCCCGCCGGCCGTCGAGCCTACGTCGGACGGGGCGTTGATCAATTTGGAGACACCGAAGTCCAGCACCTTGATCCGCGGCGCGCCGGAGACCTCCTTGGCCAAAAACAGATTCGACGGCTTGAGATCGCGATGGATGATCCCCAGCGCGTGCGCGGCGCGAACGCCCTCGCACGCCTGCATGAGATAGCCAACCGCTTCGCCCACCGCCAGGCGCGGCTGGGTTCGAATGAAGGCCTCGAGATCCATCCCGTCGAGGTGCTCCATGACGATGAACAGGCCGCCCCACTCGACCATCCCGATGTCCAGAACCCGGGCCACGTAGTCGCTTTTGATCTTGGCGGTGGCGCGAGCCTCGCGCAGCAACCGGGCCGACGCGGTCTGGCTGGATTTGGTCAGCTCGGCGCGCAGCAACTTGATGGCCACCCGGGTCTCAAGCTGAAGGTGGGTGGCCGCGAAAACGATGCCCATCCCGCCGTTGCCGAGAAGGCCGTCAACCCGATATTTGTCGGCGAACACCCGTCCGGTTGTTATCGGCGTTTCTCGGCTGTCTGCCATCCAGCGTCCATTTTACCTGGAAGGATCAAGAAACGTGATCTTCCCCTTCGCCGCGCCGTCGATCCTCGACGGTCCAGAGCAATCCGCCGGTCGACCGCCACTGGCGGTGACGGGTGACTTTGGTGTCAACCATTCGTCAATCGACACTGTCACACTGAAGCCGTGCAAAGTTATTACCCTGTTTCCAAATACGGTTTAACTCCATTGTTGACTAACACTGATGGCGTCCTGTCTCTGATTTGGTTAATCTCCTTTTCCGATGCGACTCACCGCCAGACAAATTCGCCCGACGCCCAGGGTTTTCAATATTGCTTTGGGCGGATGGTTGACGATGTCGTCGTTGCTCTGGCCACACTCACCGCTCCAGCGCTTCTCGACGCTGCTGGCGGGGCTGCTGGTGCTGTTGCTTGAGCTTCGCGGTCGGTCGGAGAAGGCGCACCGATTGACCGGGTTGGCGGGAACCTGGGCGGTGATTTCCATGTTCTGGATCTGGCCCCGGCCGCTGACCGCCTGGAACAATCTTCTGGTCGGGTTGATCATCGCGGTGTTGTCGGCGATGGATGCAGACCGTCCGCTGCGAGGACGGCGGGTTCCGCGATCCTGATTTCTTTGGCCGACGCGACCGGCAACGTGAACCAGAAACGGCAGCCGCGCGGCGACGACTGCACGCCCACCTGTCCACCGTGTGCGTTGACGATTCTCTTCACCGTCGCCAACCCCAACCCAAGGCCCCGACCGCGGGCGTCCTTGCCCCGCACGTAAGGTTCGAACAATGACGCGGGATCGGCTCCCGGCGAAAGCCCGGGACCGGTGTCGGAGACGGTGGTCGTGACCTCGCCTCGCTGCTCGACGATCTCGATGACCACCTCGCGGGTGGCGGCGCCTTCGACGTAGGTCAGGGCGTTTCCGACCAGGTTTCCGATGGCGCTGGCCAGCGCGCCCTCCGAGCACGCCACGGTCGGCCGACCGCCCGCCCGAACCGTCACGGTGGCTTTTATCTGTTCGGCCCTGGCGTTCACCACGTCGGCGACATCGTCGCTGACGTCGGCCACCGACGCGCTGGCCCCGAGCTGCGCGCGCGCGCCGGCGCGGGCGAACTCCAGCAGCGCCTCGACAATCTTGACGGTCTGGTCCAGCGCGCGTTCGCCGCGCCCAAGCAGCCGCCGGGCACGCTCGTCCAGGACGAAACCCTGGCGATTGAAAGTGTCCAAGGCCAGATGCGCCGTGGTCAGCGGCGACCGGATGTCGTGCGCCAGCCGCATGGCAAACGCGTCGAGCTCTTCGGCCTTGCGCTCGGCCAGCTCGCGATGGGCCTGCACGGCCCGGCGGTGAGCGCGCGACACCGTCAACGCCAGGGCCGCCGCCAGCGACGCCAGCACCACGCCGACGCCGTCCAGACCCACCGCCCAGGCGACGCCGCGGCGCCGATTTTCGCTGATCCGCTGGGCCAGCTCGGCCGCCTCCGTGGCATTCACCGCGATCCCGTTGGATAGAATCCGGGCCAGCGTCTCGCTGGAGCCGTCCAGACGATCCTGCCAGGCCAGCGCCCGGGTCAGATCCCCCGCCTCCAGCGCCGTCAGGATGTTGTTGACGTTCTCGTTCAGGTGACCGATCGCCGCCTGCACGCTTTGCAAGCGCGCCGCTTCGTCCGGGTACATGGGCAGCAGTTTGTATTGGACTAGCTCCTCGTCCAGCAGCTCGCGCCCGGCCTCGATCTCCAGCTGGCGCTGAAACGGAACGCCGTGGTCCACCGCGCGATGGATCAGCAACTGCAACCGCCGCAGCTCGGCCCGGGCGTTCGCCAGCCGCCTGATGCGGGGGGCGGCGCTGCCCTGAATGCTGATCGCCGCCGCCTCGATGGCCGCGGTTCGGTGCTCGCTGTAAAACGTCGCGCTCACGAAGGACAGAACGACCGCCGCAAACGCCAGGAGCAAGGCCCGATCGACGTGGTGAAGGTGAACGACGGTGGTCACAGGTGGTGAACCTTGCAGCCCGCGTGCCCTTCGCAGCCCGCACCAGCGGCACCTGTCACCGGCGGCGATCGTTCCCGGCGGAAGATTTCCTAACGGCGACCACCGGAGCGTTCGATTTGCTGCCGGCGTCCCCCGGGGGAACATTTGCCCGATGTGGCGTTCATCCAGAGGGTTTCCACAAACCAGGTGATTGGCTACCAGCTCAATAATTATGAAATAAAAGCCCGCCTGGGCGAGGGGGGCATGGGCACCGTCTACCTGGCCGAACACCCCTTCATGCGGCGGAAGGCGGCGGTCAAGGTCCTCCGGCGATCATTGACCGAGGACCCGGGGGTGGTCAGCCGCTTCATGAACGAAGCACGCGCCGCCAACGCCGTTCATCATCCCAACATCATCGACATCATCGACGTGGGCACGCTGGCCGACGGCGTTCCCTATCTGATGATGGAGTTTCTCGACGGGGAAAGCCTGGCCACGCGTCTCGGGCGCCTGGGACGGCTGTCGCTGGCCAAGGCGGTGGACTTCGCCACGCAGACGGCGTCGGCGCTGGCCGCCGCGCACGCCGCCGGGATCATCCATCGCGATCTCAAGCCCGACAATCTGTTCGTGGTGCGCGACGGAACCATCCCCGGGGCCGAGCGCATCAAGGTCCTGGATTTTGGCATCGCCAAGCTGCGCGCCGACGTGTCGGGTTCGAACAGCGAGACGTCGAACGGCGTCCTGCTCGGCACACCGTATTACATGTCGCCCGAACAGTGCCGTGGCCTGGCGACGGAGATCGACGTGCGCACCGACGTCTATGCCCTGGGCGTGATCTTGTACGAGATGCTGTGCGGCCGCCCGCCTTTCGAAAGTCAGGGCGCGGGCGAATTGCTGATCAAGCACATCTCCGTCGTCCCCGAAGCGCCGCGCGTGCGCAATCCCGAGATCCCGGAGGCGATCGAGGCCGCCATCATGAAGGCGCTGGAGAAGCGCCCGGCCGATCGATTCGAAAGCATGGACGCCTTCGCCGCCGCCTTGTTCGCCGCCGGGATCGGCGATCGGCGTTCGACGCAGCTTCTTCCGGCCGCACGGGCCACGCCGCCGGGGGCTGCCTGGGGCTCGCCTGCCGGAAGGGAGGCCGAATCGCTCCAGGCGCCCGGCCGCCGCCGCGAGGAGGTCACCACCTTTCGCACCGGCGCCGGCGAGGCCAGCCCTCGCGCTTCTCACCTGCCCGGGCGAGCGCGCGCTGTGACGGGGCTGGCGATCGGCTGCGCGATCGTCGTCGCTGGCGTTTTGGGGGCGCGGCTCCTTTGGATTGGATCAAGGACGCCCCCATCGGTGGCGAGCACGCCGGCGGTGCCGTCCACCGCGGCGGCGCAACCTGCCGAACCTGCACGGACGATCGCGCCGCCGGCCACCGACGATTCGCCAGCGCCGCCGGCCGCGACACAGCCCGCGGCGCCAGCGACGGCGATTGAGCCGTCAGACGATCATCCATCCGCCCATCACCACGTTGTTCTGTCACCTTCTGAAAAACACCGCCGCTCGACGGCGCAGACGCGCGCGACGAAAGCCGGGGCCGCGACGGATCAGCCAGCGGCGTCAACCACGGTGGCTGGCCACCGCGCCGACGATCGGTCCTTCGCCACCGAGCAACGATCCCCGGCAGCGGCCACCGCCGCGCTCTCCAAGCCGCCCGAGGCCGCCCCGGCGGCCGCTGTGGTCGCGCCTCCTTCCCGCAGAAAGGCCAAACGATGGTAATCGCCGTGCGCGTTTTCTTCGGACTGCTGTTCCTGCTGGCGGTGGGCGGAAAAGCGACGGCCCAGACTCCCGCTGGCACGACGGAAGCGCGCGAACAACAAGCGCGAACAGCCTGCGCGGCCGGCCGGGTCGACGAGGGCGTCAAGATCTTGGCCGAGCTGTTCGCCCAGACCGAGGACATGACCTACGTCTTCAATCAAGGGCGCTGCTTTCAACAGAACGGTCAGGCGAAAGAAGCGCTGACGCGTTTCCGCGAGTTCTTGCGCCGGGCCAGCCCGGGCGAGGCCGATGCCAAAAAAGAAGCGGAGACCTTCATCGCCGAGCTGGAAGCGGACATCGCTGCCAGCGAGGACCGCGCGGCCAAGGCCGCCGCCGACGCCGGCGATGGTGGGCGAACCTTGCGCCTGACCGGCGCGGCGTTGAGCGCCGGCGGCGCGGTCGCCGTGCTGGTTGGTCTGGCGCTGAGCTGGAAAGTCAGAACCCAGAAACAAGACGTCGAGACCTACTCTCGCCAGCAAAATCTCGACTTCGGCGTACTGGACCAGAAGATCGCCGACGGAAACCGCTATGAGGCGTTGCAATGGCCGGCCTACTTGCTGGGCGCCGCTGCCCTGATCGGGGGCGGAACTTGTTACTGGATTGGCCACAACCGCCAGCACACCGAACAGGTCACCATCACCGCGCTGGTCACCGCTTCTCAGTTGCGCGGCGCCATCGAGGTTCGATTTTGAAGCCGGCCAGTCGCGTCCGCTGGTTGAACCTGCTGGGATTGGGCGCGGCGTTGACAATCGTCGGGTGCGCCTTCGATCCGCAATTGCCGAACGCCCGTTATCAGTGCACCCCGAACAGCACGCAATGCCCGGACGGATTTCTGTGCGTGCAGGTGCCCGGCCTTCGCTTGGAAGACGGCAATCCGCTGTCCGTTTGCTGCCAGGCGGGAAACTGCCAGAGCGGCCTCGATCAAAACGGCAAGCCCAAAGAGCCGGTGATCGGGCGCGACATGATCGCTCCCTTTGATTTTGACGCCAATCCCACCACGCCGGCGGACGGCGGCAGCGGCGGCAACGCCCCCAATGACGCCGCGATCAACTCGCCGGAGGCTTCGGCGTCGGGCGGCAGCGACGGTGCGGGCGGCAGCGGCGGCAATGGGGCCGGCACGGGCGGCGCCCCCGGCGGATCGCCGGACGCCAACATGATCGGCAACGACGCGTCCGTCGCCGACCATCCGATCGACACCATCACTGACACCGCCGCCCCCGATCTGCCCGAGCCTCCCCGCTGCGGCAATGGCGTGGTTGATCCAGGCGAGACGTGCGATCCCGCCGCCAGTTGCCCGACGACCTGTCCGTGGACGGTCTGCCAGCGCCGCCGGCTGTCGGGCAGCCCCGGCCTGTGTACGGCCGTCTGTGTGGACGACGGGGTTCAAGGTCAGTGCGCGAACAACGACGGTTGCTGTCCGTCTGGCTGCAACGCCAACAACGACAGTGACTGCAAGCCCACCTGTGGCAATGGCGTGATCGAACAAGGCGAGGTTTGCGACGGTAACTGCCCGACCAGCTGCGCGCCCCTCGGCTGCACGAAACAACGCCTGCAAGGCTCCGGCTGCGCCGCAAAATGCGTGAGTGACGGATTGCAGACCGTCTGCCAGGACAACGACGACTGCTGTCCGGGAACGGCCAACAACTGCAACGCCACCAACGACAAGGAATGCGCGGCGGTCTGCGGTAACGGCGTTATCGAATCAGGCGAGCACTGCGATCCGGTGACCAGCTGCCAGACCCAGCTGGCCGCCTGCGTGTCCGACAAGATGACGGTCAAGACCCGCCAGGGCAGCGCCAGCGACTGCACGTTCCAGTGCACCAGCACCGCCCGCACCTGCGTCAGCGGCGACGGTTATTGCCCCGACGGCTGCCGCCGCCCGCAGGACGACGACTGCCCGAAGGAACCCGGCGAGATGTGTTCAGCGGGCAGCGATTGCCGGCTGGGGTTCTGTCACGACGCGGTTTGCTGCGACAGCGCCTGCACCGGCAGCTGCCAATCTTGCGATCTGCCCGGCCACGTCGGCACCTGCTCGCCTTTCGATTTTTCTGCCGACAACAGCAACTGCGGATCGTGCGGCACGGTGTGCTCGAACAATCACGTGACGCCCAGCTGCGCCGGCGGCGTTTGCGGCGGCGCCTGCCAGACGGGATGGACCGACTGTAACAAGAACAAGCAGACCGACGGCTGCGAGATCAACACCGCGGCCAGCGCCACCGACTGTGGCACCTGCGGCACCGTCTGTCCGTACGGCGTCTGTCAGAACGGCAATTGCGCCGCCACCAAGTGGGGCTTCCCCAATCCCAACACCACCTCGGAGAACCGGGGCGCGAACGCGGTGATGGGAATGAAGGTGACCATCGGAACCGCCGGCCGAATCGCGGCCCTGGGCCTTCGCACGGTCACCGGAGCGGTGCACGTCAGGCTGGCCGTTTACACCGACAACCTCGGCGCGCCGAACGCGCTGGTGATTCAGACCGGCGAGCTTTTGTCCGTGGCCAACGGCGCCACCGAGGGGACGGTTCCGTTGACCAGCGTCGCCGCCGGCGACTATTGGTTCTTCTTCGTGTCGGACGCCGTCCTGCGCGTGAACACCGAAGCCCCCACCACGGCCTGGTGGTTCGCCACTCAAACTTATGGAACTCTGCCTGCCACGGCACCGCCTTTGATGACTGTCACGCAAGCGTTCGCCGATCTCTACGTCGTCACCGTTCCCTGAGCCGTCTCATCCCGCCGCCCATCCCTGTCACCGTCACCCAAGGAGCGTTCCATGACTTGCCCTGATATTTACCTTGGACCCAGCCGCCTGCAGGCTCCCCCGACGCCGTTCTGGACCAACCCGGCCATCGCGCCGCCCAGCGATTCGCTGACCCAGGGATCGGCGGTGACGATCCAGGTGACGGCCAGGAACCACGGCACCGACGACGCGCCGTCGACGCAGGCCGAACTGTATTGGTCGGATCCGACGACCGGATTCATGGCGGTGGCGGCGAACCTGATCGGCAGTTACAACTTTCCGTCGATCCTGGGCGCCACCACCATCCCGGCCATGGACGGCGAGGTGGCCGTCAACTTTCCCTGGACGCCGCCCGCCGCGGCCGTCACCACCAACGGCGGCCACGTCTGTTTGCTGGCCCGCCTGCACAACCTGACCCCGCCTTCCGGGGCGACCTGCGCGGAGCAGATTTATTCGGCGGATCCACCGACCGATCCGCTGTCCGCCATTCACAACATTCACGTCTACGCGCCGCCTGGACCTCCGCCTCCTCCGCCCGCCGGTGGTGGTGGTGGCGGCGGCAACCGAAGAATGTTTTTTGCCTTCGCCGCCACCAATACCTTGCGCGATCGCGAAGACACCAAGCTGCTGGTCCGTGTACTGGATCCCGCCAAGGACCGCGCGCACCTGGAAGCGCTGATCGCCTCGGGCGCGCTGGGCCGGACGTCGTCGCGCTGCTGTGTGAAGTTCGGTCTGCCGAAAGCGGTCCTGGTCGCCGAAGGACGCGAGCGCGTGGTCGTCGCCCCCGAACACCTGGCCGCCGCCCGCAGCGACGCCCACGTCTGCGTCCCGCGCCTCGGCCGCCTGGGCCCGCTGAACGCGGAGCGAGCGAAGGTGCTGGTCGCGCCGGGGACCAGTTTTATGGAACCGCGTGGCGCCCACGACTTGAAATTGATCCCCGGCGAGCTGCGCCAGATCATCATCCAGGTCGAGCCCTGCGATCGCGACAACGTCATCTACGCCGTCGAGGTGGATCATCGCTCCAGCGATGGACACCCCATCGGCGGGCTGGTGGTGGTCTTCGTGCCGCCGCAGAATTTCTTCTAGGCCGGCGACCCACAGAATCGGGGCGGGCGAGAAAACCCGCCCGTTATTTCCTGGCGTGTTATGAGCGGACACGCCTTTTCAGAATCATGCTACCGCTGCTCTTCATGCTTCGGGTTCGCCGCCGGCCCGTCGGAATCGCCGCTGGTCTCGTCCTGGGCGTTGTTCTCAGCGGCGCGGCGGCGCGCGCCCAGACGGACGGCGGCGCACCGTTGGCGGCGGCACCGCCGGCCGAGACGCTGACCGCACCGACGCTGACCGCTCACCCGGAGGCGCCCTATCCCGCCGACGCGCTGGCAACAAAAGTCGAAGGCAACGTCGGCCTGGAGTTGGATCTCGACGCCGCCGGCCATGTCACGGGCGTTCGGGTGACGGCGCCGGCCGGCCACGGCTTCGACGAAGCGGCGGTGGAAGCCGCGCGACACTTCATCTTCCAGCCGGCCATGCGGCAAGGCGTCCCGGTGGCTTCGACAGTGCGGTTCACCTACGAATTCCATCTGCCGCGTCCCTCGCCCACGCCGCCGCCACCGGCCGCGCCTCCGCCGGCACCGGCGCCCGGCGAAGGAGCTCACGGCGGCCCTACCCAATCGACGCAGGTGCTGGCCTCAAAGCCGATCAGCGCTGCCTCTTCGTTCTCGGTGCAGGATCGCGATTTTCAACTGCGGCCCATCGCCAGCGTGCAGGACATCCTGCGCGTGACACCCGGGCTGGTGATGGTCCAGCACTCGGGCGGCGGCAAGGCGAACCAGTATTTTCTGCGCGGCTTCGACGCCGACCACGGCACCGACCTGGCACTGTCGATCGACGGCGTGCCGATCAACCTGGTGTCGCACGCGCACGGCCAGGGATTCGCCGACACCAACTTCATCATTCCCGAGGTGGTGGAACGCGTGGAGATCACCAAGGGCCCTTACTTCGCCAACCAGGGTGACTTTGCCACCGCCGGCGCGGTCAATATGGTTTCGCGCGACGCCTTCGAACACAGCGCAGCGGCCCTGGGTCTGGTGGATTCGCCCGGCCATGGTTCGGCCGGGTATCGTGGCTTGCTCATCGCCAGCCCCCGATTCGACGACCTCCCCCTGCAGGCCACTTTCGCCGCAGAGATCGGCCGGTCGAACGGCCCCTTCGACAACCCGGAAGGCTGGGACAAGTACAAGCTATTCAACAAGCTGACGGTCCACCCGACGCCGGTCTCCAGCGTTTCGCTGACCGAGGTGAGTTACGCCAGCAACTGGCACGGCTCGGGCCAGATCCCGGCGCGCGCCGTCAACCAGGGGCTCATCACCCGCTTTGGCTCGCTGGATCCCGACGAAGGCGGCAACACCGCCCGCCATCAGCTGGCCTTGAGTTACCGCCTGCGGCCCTCCGACACCAGCGACCTGCGGGTGATGGCCTATGTCGGCACGTATCGATTCAATCTGTTCTCGAATTTCACGCTCTATCTCCGCGATCCGATCGACGGCGACGAGATCGAACAGATCGATCGCCGCACGTTCTACGGCGGCAAGTTGAGTTACCGGATCGTGCACCGCCTGCGCGCCGTCACGTTCGATTCAACCATCGGCGCCGACACCCGCAGCGACGATATCCAAGAAGAACTGTGGGACACCGTGCACCGCCAGCAGACCACCGCGGTGCGCAGCAACGACGTCCACGAGACGTTCATCGGCGCCTACCTCAACGAAGAGATCACGCCCTCCCGCTGGCTGCGTGCCGACGTCGGCGGCCGCGCTGATCTGCTGTCGTTCGCCGTCGACAACCGACTGGCGACAAGCGATCCCACCGCGCCGGCCAGCGGCGTCGACAGCGCGCACCAGTTCAGCCCGAAGGCGAGCTTGATCGTCACCCCGCTGGATCGCCCCCATGTGCAGCTGGATGTCTACGCCAACTACGGCCACGGTTTTCATTCCAACGACGTGCGCGGCGTGTTTGCCCAGCCGGCGGTGACTCCCCTGGCGCGCGCCAAAGGCGAAGAGGTCGGCAGCCGCGCCCGGTTTTTTGGCCGTTGGGATCTGGCGGCCGCCGTTTGGCAGCTGGATCTGGCCAGCGAGACGGTGTGGAACGGCGACGACGGCACCACCGCTGTCAGTGACCCCACCAACCGCAAAGGGATCGAGATCGAAAGCCGATACGAAGTGACGCCCTGGCTGGCCGCCGATATGGAACTGACCTTCACCCGGTCGCACTTCACCACCGACCGGGAAAACGGCGGCGGCTTGGCCCTGGCCCCGAAGAAGACCTGGGCCGGCGGGCTGGCCGGACGTCACGCCATCGGGCCCGGCGTGGCCAGGGCGGGCCTGCGTTTCTACGGCATCGGCGATCGCCCCGCCACCGACGACGGCGCACTGATCGCGCCGGGTTTCACCCAGTTCGATCTGCACGTTGGCTATCGACACCGCTGGTTTGATATCGCCTTCGACATCGAGAATCTGCTGAACGGCGACTTCCGTTCGGCGCAATTCGCCACTGTCAGCCGGCTGCGCAACGAGCCCGCGGTGGGCGCGCCGGTGCCGCCGCAATTTTCGTGCGGCAGCAACGCCAGGCCGGCCGCAGCGCCCGGCGGTGGTCCGGCAGGCGGGCGGTTCTTCGGGTGCGAAGACGTCAACTACACGCCGGCGTACCCGCTGACGGTGCGGCTGATGGCGACGATCTTTCTCGACTGACGCGGGCGGGGTGGGCCCACCCGACGGGATTGCCGGCACTGTCGAAAGTCAGCCGACGATGCGGACTTTTATTGACCGGACTTGGCGGAGCCGGGTGTCGGACCGCTGCCGGGCGGACGAGGCTGACCCGGGCGGGCAAATCCCGGCGAGCTCCAACCGGTTCGCCGCTTGCGAAAGGAACTCTTGGTGGTGGGCGGCGCGGCCTGCTCACGCGCCGCTTGTTGCGCGATGATGGCGGCCCGTTTGTCTTCGCCTTTACCCACGATCGATCTCGTGATCTTTGAAGGAGACAACCGGAAGACGCGCCGAGGCCGGCGTCAGCGCGAGAACCTCTAGCCCTTTGAGGTGCTTCTTCGCTTTCACCGCACGAACCAAAAGCGCCACCAGAACCGGCGAGGCCATCGCTTCGTCGCCGTCGATGTCAGGGAGAGCCGCCACCGCAGCGTCAAGATCGTTCCGCGCGTCGTCCAGATTCTTGCGCGCAGCGGCGACCTCCGCGGCCCCGCCGCGCTCCCGTCCTTTGGTCTCCATGGTGTCCTCCGTTGGCGGGGTCCACCAGGTCGCTACGCTGGCCGCACATTCAATCGTCACTCCGCGACGGCGATTGTAGCTAATACCTACACGGCAGGTGTTGGTTGCGCAAGGAAGGTTGGCAGAATCTTGGCTGCTAGCGGCGTCGATCGCCTGCAAAACCCTTACCGCCCACGGAAACGTTCCTTGCCAACGGTGGTCGCGTGGAGTAGCAATTCACGGCTGCAGTCCGGTGTGGATTGGCCTGCAGATGATTGGCCAGCCTAGCGACCTGGTGGACCCGCCTCGGAGGACACCATGGAAAACGTTGTTGGCTGCCAGATAACTTTTGCTGGCATGGACGGCACAGAGCCGGTCCGGACCGAGATCCACGCCTGGCTCTTGCGTCTCGGCCTGCAAATGGCCCAGGTGAAAAACGCCCATGTCTTTGTCGAGGGTGTTGACGAAAATCGCAAGCTTCGCGCGCACCGGGTGCGAATGGATCTGTCCATGCTGGACGGCGCGGCGGTGACTGTGGCGCACGATCATCCGGCCAATGGCTCTCACGAAGACGTCTTTGTGGCCGTTCGCAATGCATTTCGGGCGGCGCGCCGTGAATTGGAAGAGTGGGGAAAAAAGCGCTCGTCGGTCGAGCCGATCGACACCACCGTCGGCGGCCCGGCCATCGTTCTGACGCCGTCTTAACCGGGTCCCACCAAGGATGCCCATCGTCGATGCTCGCTATGACCGAGGGCAGTTCTTCATACCGCTCAGTCTCAACGGCTCGATGCCCCATCATTTCATCCTCGACACCGGGGCCGGAATCAGCGCCATCGACGCCGCGCTGGCCGTCAACCTGGAGCTTCCCATCATCGGGCGCACAGAGCTGGCTGGTACGGGTGGCGTGTTCGACGTCGACAAGGTCCGCATCGGCCGCATGCAGCCGCTGCGACGCGGGCGCGGTGTCGATGAACTGGCCTGGTACGGCCTGACGCCGACGGTGCAGGACCTCAGCGCCTTCGTCATTCCGGGCATCGACGTGGGCGAAGCGGGACTGCTAGGAAATGACTATCTGCAAAGCTTCATCCTGCAGATGCAGTTCAACCCGCCGCTGCTGGAGATCACCCGTCCCACCGGTTTTTTTCCGCCGGGCACCGACCCGCAACGATTCATTCCGTTTTCTCTCGACCGAAACACCATCGTTCGCGTCAAGGCGACTCTCGACGGCTGGATGGAAACGGAGCTTCGGTTCGACACCGGCAGCGCCACCATGACCATCGAAGGACCGTACCTGAACATCACCCGCACCATGTGGCAGGCGCTGTGCGCCCGCCATCCCGAATACCGGGTTCATCATCAGCTGGTGGCCAACGGCATCGGTGGCCCGGTCGAGCTGGACGTCGGACGCGTCAGCCGATTTGATCTGGGCCCGCTGCACTTTGGCGAGACCAGCGTGGTGATCCAGCCGCCCTCAGGAATCTTCGCCAGCCCCGATGCCATCGGTTTCGTCGCGTTGAATCTGTTCGAGGGGGATCAATGGCTGACTTTCGATTACCCTAACGGACGGCTTTATCTGTGACACCAGGAGAATGCGGAATGTCTTCCAAGGATCGTGTGACCGTGGCCAGCGAAAAGGCTGATTTCATCGCCGACCGGATCGGCCTCGGCATCCCCGCGCCCGAGGGCGAAGTGCGCGAGCTGGCCCGGCTCCTGCGCCAGATCGCCGCCGAGATCGGCGCCGGTCCCAAACGGCCCGGCGTGGTCCGCCCCTTCAGCCTGCGGCGATAGGCGCGGCAGAGGCCACTGCCAGAAACGCTTCTTGCATATACCGGGCCCCCGGCATAGGGTGTGGCGGTCAACAGGCGCTTTGGCCTGTGCTCCCAGAAGACAACACCGGCATGACGAACTGGTGATTCCACGCGGAGGATCCCAGTGGCTCGAATAACGGTTGAAGATTGTCTGTTGAACGTTCCCAATCGGTTCGCGCTGATCGTGCTCGCCACCGAACGGGCGCGCCAACTTGCTCGCAATGTGCGGCCGCTGGTCGCTAGCCACAACAAGGCGTGCGTGACCGCGCTGCGCGAGATCGCCGCCAACCGGGTCAAGTTCAACGAGAACGTTCCCGACGTGATCGCCGCCTTCATCGCCGAGGGCAAGGCCGCGCAAGGCACCCGCGGATCGCGCCGGAGCCAAGTCAACGCGGACCGCAAAGTCGGCAACCGCGCGCAGAGCCACAACAAGGGCTAGCGCCACAGACCGAACAGCGCCGGCGCCACCAGAAAAAGCTGCCGCAGGGAAGGCTGCCGCGGCGGAGGGCGTGTCCGTCCAGCTGATCGTCGTCGCTCCAGTAGAACGCTTTCTGGCCGCCGACGCATTCCGCTTCCGGCGTGAAGGTGATGCCTTCGCAGTTCGAATTCGGCAGCGTGGCCGGGTGATCGAAAACGGGGCCCACCTGAAAACGGCCGGCGGTGGCGACGACGCGCCGCTGTCCCGGATCTCGGATAGATCGCGCTGCTGGTTCACTTTGTTTTTGAACCAAGGCGGCGCTTGTCAACTTTGGTTGGCGAGCCTTAAAGTAACCGCGCAGTCACCAGCAATTCTTGCGATTCATTGTCAATCAATTGTTTCGAATGAAAGCGTTCCTCATCATTGCAGGCGCGGCCCTGGCTATCTTCACCTGCGGGGCTGGCTGCCAGATCAACGAAGGAACCGACTTTGGCGGCGGCACCGGGGGCGTCACCACTGCACCGGGCGACACCATTGACGGCGGCACCAGCGACCCGAACAGTGGCGACGCAAGCAACACCGACGGCGCGGGCGACACCCCGTCGACCGCCGGCATGGGCGGCGCCATTGGCACCGGCGGCGCCGCTGCGACCACCGACGGCGGCACCGGCGGGACCACTGCAATTTCCGACGGCGGCAACACGGGCCCCAGCGTCTGCGACGGCACCGCGACGCGCATTCTGACTGCCGACAAGGCCAAGGTCGACAACTTCGAGGGCGCGACGCTGGATCCGGGCTGGTCGACGTTCAGCGACGTCGTGACCACGCCGGACATGGCAAAAATGATGGTTCAGAATGGAGGCGCCGTCGGCACCGCGCACGCTGGCCACTACGCCGGCATGGGCGCCCGCACACCGGCCATGGGCGGGTATGGCGTGGGCGCCGTTTACAACATGGCCATCGACAAGACCCGCGGCATTTATTGCGTGGATATCTCGCTGTTCGATGGCGTGACGTTCTGGGCAAAGGCCAATACCACCAGCACCGCGAGTAACACCCACAAGCTCAGCGTCAACTTCGTGCTGCCCGAGACCAATGCGGTCAGCGTCGGCGGCGACTGCCCGGACGCGTCGACGAAATGCTACGACCACCCGCGAACGACGGTGACACTGACCACCGATTGGGCGCAATACACCGTGGCCTTCGCCGAAGCCAGCGGCGGCTCGGCCACAGTGGGAAATCGCATCCAGGAGTTGGCCTTCCTGGGGCTCGATGCAAATTGGGATTATTCGATCGACGAAATCCAGCTGTACAAAGGCGCTCCGCCGACAGGGCCGGTGGTCACCAACTGACGCCCCTCTGCCCGAGGCTCTCCAGCGGAGCGCGCTTGAATTAGGGGCGCTTGCCTTGTGCGGCCGCCGACTTGAAGAACTCCTCTTGGCGCTGCCCAATCTCGGCGGCCGTCAGGTCTTCCTTGCGCGTGGCGAACGACCAGCGATAACCGAATGGGTCAGTGATGGCGCCGAAGCGATCGCCCCAAAACTGATCACCGACCGACATCGTGGACTTCGCCCCCGCGGCGACCGCCCGGTTGTAAAGCGCATCGCAGTCTGCCACATAGATCCAGATGCCGGCCGGCGAGCCGCCGTAGGCCTGCGGGCCTTTGCCGTCCATGATCGGGTCGCTCATCATGATTCGCGAATCGCCGATCTTGATCTCGGCGTGCATGATCTTGCCGTCGGGACCGGCGTTACGGGAAAGCTCCTCGGCGCCGAATGCCTTCTTGTACCAGTCGATCGCCTTCGCAGTGTCGTCAAGAGTCAAGACCGGCGTGATCGTGTGATAGCCCTCGGGAACCGCATGTTTCGCTTTGGCCATGGCACTCCTCCTTTTCGCCATCCATTCCTAACTCTTCTTGCCGTCAAAGGAAGCCCCGAATCTGCAACTGGGCCGGAAAGCGGGCGTCGTCTGAACTCACTGACGGGACGCTTGTCGGTACACGATCATCTGTCGTGCCAGCGACCCTGGGCATGGTCGGGCCATTCTGCTCTCCGGCCTCGAGCGGCGAGCCCTCAGGACAACCACGCAACGACGAAGGGCATGATTGCGTCGCACGACAGGCGACCTATCTTGCCCGCACATCAACGGGGCACCTTGCTTAGCCCCGACACTTTCTTTTTGAACAGAGGGCGTGGTCATGAAGATTCGTGAAGTCACAGGTCTGCTTTCGATATTGGTCCTGGGCCTCAGCGTGGGCGCCGGCTGCAGCAGCAGCAGCACGCCGGCGAACGATGGAGCCACGGACGGCACCAAGAGTGATACCGCCGCCGACACCGCGAAGGACGTGGCCAACGACACGGCCACTGACATGGCCAACGACGTGGCGACGGACGCGCCTACCGATCAGGTCACGACCGTCGACGCGGCCAACGGCGGCGCGGACGCGCCCGGCACGACGACGCAGGCGCTTGCGCTCACGGTCATCGTGACCGACCAGATCGGGGGCGATGGCGGGCTCGAGGTCGGCCCATCGGACGCGGGCGCGACCGAGGCTGGCACCGACGGCGGTGACGACGGCGCGAGCGACGGGCCCGCGGGGATCACCATCGATCCGAACCTGGTGAACCCGTGGGGACTGGCGTTCAACCCCAGCGGCCCCCTTTGGGTCGCCGACAACCACTCGGGGCTCTCGACCGTCTACAGCGCGACGGGAGAGATCCTGCCGGTCGTCGTGACTGTGCCTGTCCCTGCCGACGGCGGCATGCCTCCCTCGGCGCCGACCGGGCTGGTCTTCAACGGATCGGCGACGACGTTCATGGGCGACAAGTTCATCTTCTCGAGCGAGGATGGCACGATCTCGGGCTGGCAGACCGGCACGGCCGCTGCCCTGCGCGCCGACAATTCGCCCGCGGATGCGATCTACAAGGGCCTGGCGCTCGCGACGTCCGGCGGCGCCTCGCACCTCTTCGCGACGGACTTCCATAACGGCAAGATTGACGTCTTCGATGAAAGTTATGCCAAGGTCGTTCCAGCGGGCGGGTTCACCGACGCGACCATTCCCGCGGGCTTCGCGCCCTTCGGCGTCCAAGCGATCGCCGACGCCATCTGGGTGACCTACGCCCAGCAAGACGACATGAAGGAGGACGACATGCCGGGTCCGGGGAACGGCTACGTCGATGTCTTCGACTTCGACGGCCACTTCGTGCGGCGCGCGATCTCGCAGGGCGCGCTGAACTCGCCGTGGGCGCTCGTCGTCGCCCCGGCCGACTTTGGGGCCTTCTCGGGCGCCCTGCTGGTCGGCAACTTCGGCGACGGCCACATCAACGCCTACAATCAGGCGACCGGGGCCCTCCTCGGCGGCGCTTTGGACACGGCGGGCGCGCCGCTCAAGATTGACGGCCTGTGGGCGCTCGTCTTCGGCAATGACTCGACCGGCGCGCCGCACACCCGCCTCTACTTCACGGCGGGACCGAAGATGGAATCCCACGGCCTGCTCGGCTACCTCGACGTGCGCTGAGCAAGGCGTTCAGGGCCAAACGAGTGTCGTGCTGAAGGCGCGATCTGCCGCCACCCTCGATGATTGTCGGCGCTGGCTGCCCGATGCGACGGCGGTCGGGGAATTACATCGGTCGACTTTGTGGCAGGATGCGCTCATGAACTTCGACGATCTCAAACTCATCTTGGTCCCCACGGATTTCTCAGGGTCCTCCGAGATCGCCTTGCGGGCCGCCATTCGGCTGGCCCAAATATTTCACGCCGCCATCGAAATATTCCACGTGGAGATCGACCCGACGCTGATGTTACCGCCGCCTGCAGACACGATCTCGTTTCCGATCCGGTTCGAGACCGTCCTCGCCAACACAGCCGAGCGATTGGAAGGCGTCGTCGCCGAGGTGCGAAAGACCGGCGTGAACTGCACCAGCGCCACTGAGTTCGGACGCTCGCACGCTGCCATCGTCGAGCGGGCGCGCCTGGCCAACGCGGGTCTGATCGTCTTGGGCAGCCACGGGCGACACGGGCTCGCCCGCGCCTTGCTGGGAAGCGTCGCCGAGAAAGTCGTGCAACACGCGCCGTGTGCGGTGCTGGTGGTTCCGGTCTCCTCTCCCGCTTGATAGCAACCAGCAAGGGTGACGTTCGCCTGACTGAAGCGCCAGCGCCGGGACGCCCTTCGGTAGATTTTGTAAATCTTGACCGATCGCTTCGTTGACAGCGGGTCCGCCTGGCTGCATGGAATCGCCCCACGAAAAAGTCTCGCTTCCCTTTTCCTGTCCTCCTCGCCCTTCCCACGATGGCCTGCGCCGTCCCGAGCACCATCGACGGTATTGGGACCGTCTTGGCCGAGGTTCGCCTGGCGCCGGCCGATGCCCGCTGCGAGCGGATCGCCTCGGTCCGCATTTGCTGCCGTGGGTTGGTCCGCATTTTCAGACCTGCGCTTTCGGTCTTGTGAGATTCGCTATGTGCCGAGGGGCCAACCCTGCTATGCCTTGTGGCTCTGGCCACTAATTATCGTTGCGACCGTTCCGCCCGGAGGAAATAGCCGATGATGCGCACGCATGGCTCTGGTCCTCGATTGCTCTTGGGATTGACCTTTTGGGCGCTGGCCGTCTCGGGCGCCGGCGGCGGGGGGCTGACTGGCTGTCAAAAGAACGAAGGCGCCATCGTCGTCATCGGAATGGACGCTGGGCCGGGCGCCAGCGGCGGAGGCAGCGACACGGGCGGCGTCACGGGCTCAGGCGGTGACCAGATCGGCAGCGGCGGCAACCCAGAAGACAGCAGCGATGCGCAGCCGGCCGAGGTGGCGGCGGACAGTCCAGAGATGCCTGTCGTTATCGAACCTCCGTTTGATGCCGCCGTCGACACGCCGATCATTCCACCTTCATACCAAGGCCGGCCCTGGAATGACCTTGCTCAGGTCATCCCCGGAACGATCCAGGCGGCGTCTTATGATCAGGGAGGCGAAGGCGTCGCCTACCACGACAGCGACCCCAACAACACCGGGGCTGATCAAGCGCTCGCCGGCAATGAAGCGGTACCTGAAGCGACGTTTCGTCCCACCGAAGGTGTCGACCTGGGATCAACGCGTGCCCTGACGGACAAATACGTCGACAGTTCGCCCCTGCAAGCGGGTCAGTTATATGTCGGCTGGACTGTCGCCGGCGAATGGATCAATTACACGGTGAACGTTACCGCACCCGGCAATTATACGATTTCGGCGCTCATCGCCACTCTCAGCGACGACGCGCGCATCACCTTCACTATGGAAGACGGCACCACCACCGGTCCGCAGCCGTTGCCGGCGACGCACGCTGTGAATGCCTGGCGTTTTGCCGACAACATTGCGGCCCTCACTCTCACCGCCGGCACGCACGTCCTGACCATGAAGTTCGAGACCTCCGACATCAACGTCGAGTACCTGACCTTCGTGGCCAAATCGTGACTGCGCCCCGCCCTCCGCGGTGACGCCGGAGCGGTCGTCAGGGCGTGCGGGTTCGGAAGTGTTCCGACTTCGCCATCCACGCGTAGTAATCGAGGATGTTGATCCGCCCGGACAGGAGTTCCGTGGTGGCATTGTGAACCATGCAGCTGGACGTCTGATCGTCGACGCCGAATGAATAGCTGGCGATGAACGACGCCATACACGATGCCGCCTCCGGGAGGCGCGCCACGATCTGGCTCAGCTGGTCGGCGCCGTCGAAGGTCAGATCGCCGACGGTGGTCGCCAGCATGGTGCCTGTGGCGTCGATGGGGAAGTTGTTTTCCGTCGTGCGGTAGCGGCCGGCGGCGTCCAGGTGCTCGAGACCGAAGCCGATGGGGTCCATCATCTGGTGGCAGCCCTTGCACAACGGATCCACGGCGTGCAGTTTTTCATAGCGCTCTCGGGTGGTGTTCGCTGCCGTCGGATCGGGAAGCTGCGGCACCACCGCCGGCGGAGACGGCACGGGATAGCACAGAAGCTGCGTGCGAATCAGGTGGCCGCGCTTGGTGGGCGACGTGCTCAAGCTGCCGGCCTTCACCGCCAGCAAGGAGCCCTGACCCAAAAGACCGAGGCCCCAGCCCGCCGGTCGCGGCGCCTGCACGAACCCGGTGCCCGGTGCCGCGCTGCCAAAGCCATAGTACTTGGCCAGCGTCGAATCGACATACGTGAACGGCGCCAGATACAGGTCGGCGGGCTTGCCGTGATAACCGAAGATGACCGCGGCAATGAACTGTCGCGTCTCCTCCGCCATCGAAGTCTGTACGTCCGGTCCAAAGTCGGGGAACGCCGTCTTGTCTTTGACCTTGTTGTCCAAAGACGTCAGGCCCAGCCATTCTTCGGCGAAGGTCAGCACCAGCTTGACGAACTCCGGGCGGGGCGTGTTGTCGGGGTTGAACATCAACCCGCGCGCCGCTGCTTCCAATTGGGCGGGCGTCGACAGTTGGTTGGTCGCTGCCAGCTGCATCAGCTGATCGCTCGGCGGCGCGCCGGTGAATGTGAACGCCAGCCCGCTGGCCACCTCGTACGGCGTCAGCTGATAAAGCCCGCCGTTGCCCAGCTCGCCCAGTTCGCTCCGATAAAGAACGTTCGGCGACTGCAGCATCGCCACAGTGGTCCAGTAGACCCAGGTCTTGAAGTCGTTCTGTTGCTTTATCTTGGTGTAAAGGCCGGTGTACTGCGCGCGCTCGTCGGTGGTCAGGGGGCGCCGGTACAGCTTGAGGCCGTAGGTGTCCAGGAAGGTGTTCGCGCAAGCCAGATCGCCCGTGCTGGCGCACGGGAGCAACGACGCCAGCTTGGCGTCGGCGGCGACCAGATCCCCGACCAGTTTGGCGGTGTCCAGGGCGGCGCTGGCGTACTCGGTGCCGATCGTCAGCCGGTCAGAATTGTTCGAGAAGCCGTTGGTGGCGGCCGGATCGGGCGGCAGCAAGCCCACCCAGGAACCGCTGCCGGTCAGGTTGAAAGTGGTGCGCACCGTGGCTTCGAATTCCGGGCCGGTCAGGCGGCGCAGCAACCGGCGTCCAGCGACCTCGCCACCGGAGCAGCTCTCCACCTGGGTAGAGCCGGGGTTACCCGTGGGGTTACTGGTTCCGCCGAGCGGCGGCTTTTGGACGCCGCCCGGGCCGGCGCCGTCGGGGCCGATGCTGCCGGTGCAGCCGGCTACCGCCAGCGCCAGAACCACCGCGAAAAGTCGCCGCCAGGGCTTCATCCCTTCAACTCCGCCATGGTCTGGGTGCCGAACTGCGGAGCATCGCTGGCCGCCACGCCGGCCATTCCCAGCACCGTCTGCAAGATGGCTTTGTTGGTGACGCCGTTGCCGGAGATCATGCTTCCGGCTTTCAGCAGGCCGGCGCCGTTGCCCATCAGCATGGTGGGGACACTGTTGCTGGAGTGCGTGACCGGCAAGCATTCCGACATCACCACGATGACGCTGTTGTAAAGGACGGTCTTGCCAGTGGGGTCCAGCGGATCGGGAACGTCCAGCGCCGCCAGCAGCCGCGCCAGCTTGGTCATGTACCAGCGCTGGCACTGCGCGAAGATGGTCTGATCGCCGTGCGACGTTCCGTGGTGCGGATAGCCGGGGCCGACCGGATCGACCTGATCGCCGTCGGCGCTGCCCGCCTGCAACGTCCCCACCCGGGTCAGCCCCGTCACCAGCGCCCGCGCCAGGATGTCCACCTGGGCGTCGAACATGTCGGAGTAATAGTCGTTGCGGTAGGCGGCCTGGGGATTGCCCTGCAGGTTGGTGCGCAGCTTTTCCACCGACGGCAAAGGCGCGGTCATCCCCACCATGTTCGGAGGCGTCACTGTCGCGGTGGGTTTGCTGCGCAGGCCGACCAGGGCGTCCTGGTGCTGCTTGAGCTTGGCCAGCTCCGCCGTCGAAGCCTGCAGGCGCGTGCTCAGCGTGCCCATTTCCTTATCCAGCAGCGCGTTCACGTCGGCCGAGAAGTCCGGGCGGACGATGGTCGGCACAGACGGCGCGCCGAACGTGCGGTCGTACGCGGTCACCGGGTTGGCCTCGTAGTCGACCGGCTTGGGAGCGAAGAACAGCGTCGACCGGCCCTTGAGCTGGTACAAGTTGTAGGCGTCCGCCGGGATGACCCCCAGGTGCAGCGAGTGCATCGCCGTCGGGGCAGTGGCCATCCATTTGTCGGCGATCAGCTGATCGATCGACTTGGCCGTCGGATCGGGCGAGGTGTAATCGGGGATCGTCGCGCCGCTGAACATGCTGCGGACGGCGAAGTGGTTCTCCGAGCCTGACATGTTGACGCCGGTGACGAAGGTGATCTGTTTTTGCCAATTCTTGAGCGGCTCGGTCACCGTGCTCATGGCGGCCAGGTTGCCGGCGCTGGGAAGGAAGAAAGGATCCTCGGCGCCGTTGAACATCGGCCAGGCGATGAAGCGCAGGGGCGGAGCACCGGCAGCGTGCGCCTGGCGCAGCGACCACGGCAAACTCGCGGCGGCCAATCCAGCGCCCGCGCCGGCCATCAAGCGACGGCGCGAGATCCGGCCCTGGTCAGCGACCCTCGAACCGGTCCGGGGCGGCGGTAAGCGGTACCTCATCGGAAGACCCTCCCTGGGTATAGGCCCCACGCGTCTAAATCGATCAACTATGCTGGGCGAGTGGTTCCCACCGAACTGGGCCGGATTGTCGGCGATCTCTCCGGGGACAGCCAGAACAAAAATCGGCTAGCATGGCGCCGGATCGCAAGCTGAGGGTGATGATGACCAATCTCCGTTCGGTCGTGGTTTTCCTGCTTCTGACAGCCGCGACGTCCTGCGCGCCGCCGGACAACTCGCCGGGGGGAGGCAGCGGCAGCACCGCAGGCAACGGATCCGGCAGCGGCGGCACCTCGGGCGGCAACGGCGGCAGCAGCACGCTGGGCGGCGGCGGGGGAACGTCGGGCTTCGACACGTTCTTTGGCACCGGTTATGGCAACGGCGAAAACCTGGGAACCGGCGGCGGAACCAGCGACGGGACCGGCGGGGCGTCCGTCGACGCGAGCGCCAGCGACGCCACCGAAGCACCAGGGCGCATGTGTCTGGCGGCCTTGGGCAACGCTCCCGGTAGTTACGACTGGAACGCCTGCTGCCCGAACGAGGCCGCCACCGCGCAGGACTGGTGCACCCACTACATGGCCTTCTGCAAATTCAACTATCCGCTCAGCAGCAACTTGTCCCCGGGCGCCGTCCCCCTCAAGAACATGGCCGACTGTTTGGCCCGATTTCCGCCGCTGACTCTGAAGTCACGGGCCTGCCGCTCGAACTTCCTGTGCTCGGACAGCAGCCTCGGCCAAGCCACCGACAAGGCCTGCGACTTCGCGGACCTGAACCGCCGAAAGTGCGACGGCCTTTAAGTAACTGTGTGCTCTTTCGGAGGCGCGCCTTCGCGGGCACCACTCTGGTTCCTTCCCGTGTGCGCCTGCTACCAGACCATCGAGACAGAATTTCCGTCGGCGTCGAAGCTCACAATGGGACCGCGACCGAACTGACTGCCGGTCGTCTCGACATCGTAGGTCGCGGCCGCCGCGAAAGGAGATGTCGACGACGAGTTCGTGTGGTGGAGGTTCACGACACCGTCGCCCTGGGCATTCGCCGGCAAGTTCACCTTGTACGCCGCGAGCTGAATCGGGTCGGCAAGCCGCGCGTGAAAGGCTCGGGCATTCGTGACGACATCCGCCGGGATGAGGGGCCAGTAGAACCCTTCGCTCGTCGACTGATCTTGGTTGTCGAGTCGAGCATAGGCGAGCGACTCGGCGACGATGATCCCGTCGACCCTTCGCAAGAGAGAGATTGACCGACCGCCGGAACCGCCGAGAACCGACGCCTCCCCTATCTGGCAAGCGCTGACGCCGAACGAAGCGAAGTACGCGGTGACGTGCGCGTCGAGCGCCGTCGGGTCGCTGCTCCAGTCGGGGAGGCTCGCCTCGGGGGCTCCGCCGTTCATGCTGCCGAGCTCACCGCCGGTCGGCCAGATCGCGACGGCGCCATCCGCGCCGACCCAGCGACTGAGGCCGTCGCTGTCGTCGCGGACCGGCGTGGACCCGAACGCGAATCGGGACTTGGTGACGTCGTAGGAGGCGCTCTTCAGCGCCGCTCCGATCTCGCAACCGGTCACCGCTCCGGACGCGGTCGCCGCGGGCGGCGAGGAGGACAAACCGCCGCTGCAACCGATGCAGCCGAGGGGCACCAACGCAATGACCGACCATCCACGCTGCATAGAAAAAGCGTCCCACGTCGCGGGTGTCCGGACAAGACCGTGCCCAAAGACAGGCCTGGCGCGCTGATCAACAAATGTCGCCTGACGGCATGAAGCTCGCGCCACGGCATTTCGCCACCCTCGATGCTCTGGCGGCCCTCTCTGGCGCGTGCGCGCACCGCCACCACAAGATCGGACGGCGCGCCATGTTCCTCCCTATACTCCCTTTTTCGCTGCCTGCCCGCCGGCGTTCCTGCGTCTCGATATCCGTGGCAACATTTTCTTTGAGGTTTGGTGTTCTTGCTTCCCTGGTCGCGCTTTCGTGCAGCGGCGGGGCCGGATCATTGGGCGGGAGCGGGGGCGCCGTGGGCGATCCCCGCGTTGGTGGTAGCGGTGGCTCACCGGGCAGCGGCACCGGAGGGGCCGTGATCGACGCGGCAGCCACCGATACACCCAGCAGCGTGGCGGGAAGCGGCGGAGCCGGGGGCACGGGCGGCGCAGGCGGCGCTTTGGATGCCAGCATAGCTGACAGTGGTGGCGGCGCGGACGGATCCGGCAAAGGGCGCACCGGGATGAAGAGCGCCGGCTGCAGCAAGATGCCGATGGGCGCCAATTCGACCGGGTTCACCAACCACCGGCTCGCCATCCCGCCCTGCGCGGCCTGCACGGTGCCGAACTGCCCGAAGGACTGCATCGCCCCGCCGTTCGCGCCGGGCGGTCGGAACGCCATGAGGTCCTCGAACGGCGAGACCTTCGTCGATCGAGACTTCGACATCGAGCTGCCGGCCAACTACGATCCGACCCACGCCTACCCGGTCTTCTACGGTGGCGCAGGTTGCGGACCCCAGAACATTCCACCGATCAAGGGCGCAGGATTCGAAGTGCCCGGCGAGGCAGTCGCGATCCGGGTGGGCCTGCAGCAGGTCGCCACGGACCCCTTCAGCTGCTTCGCGGACGGCGCCATCCGCTGCTCGCCCAATCTGGCGAACGTCGGCGACTGCTTGAATGGGCCGGAGATCCCCTACTTTCGAGCCGTCCAGGCCTGGGTCGAGGCGAACACCTGCGTCGACATGGGGATGGAGTTCGTCGGCGGCAGCAGCAGCGGCGCGTGGGAGGCGCTGCTGGCCGGCTGCGCGTCCGCGGAGACCGTGCGTGGCACTTTCACGGTGGCCGGCGGCCTGCGTGAACATCGCTGGGCCTGTGACGGCCCCGTCGCCACCTTCATGATCGTCTCGGCCCCCGACACCTCGAACCCGGTGGGGCCGCTGCCCATGATCTTCACCGCCGAAGACACGTATGGCTCCGCGCCGGCACGAGACGAGATCTTGAAACGCAACGGCTGCGTCGGAAACGCCACCGCCCCTTACGATCCCAAGTATCCCGATTGCGTGAAGTACACCGGTTGCCCCGCAGCCTATCCGGTCGTCTGGTGCGACATCCCTAACGGCAATCACACGCAAACGAACGACGGAAACGTCAACATGGCGAACGCCATGGTGCCGTTCCTGCTCGGCCTGCCTCCGCCACTGTAAAATCGCGCCACGCGACGGCATGGAGACGTGACCGTCACGTTCCCCGCGACCGTCACGATTCGTGGCATCTCGCTGATCACGACCGTCGCGGATGATGGGCCGGCCGGTTATCGAATCGAACATTCGGACGATGGCGTCGTATTCACCGGCTTCAATCCGCCCGTGGCCGGCACCGGAAGCGACGTCCTGACCATTCAGTTTCCCGTCGCCACCACAATGCATGCCGTGCGCGTCGTCCAGACGGCCGGGAAAACGCATGGATGGTGTATCAATGAGTTTTCGACCATCGGTTGTTCCGTGAACTGACGATATTCAAGCCCTGATGGGCGCAAATACTCCGCACACCACAGTGATCGACTGACTGCGCTTCTCCTTCGATATCGTCCTTGCCTTGGTGGCACCCGGGCAACCCGAATCGTCGAGGACATGATCCTTCGCCATCTCCCCACGATCTCCACTGCGCCGCGTCTCTTCGCCATCATGCCGGGGTTAAAGCGGATGCACTGGCAAGCACAGATCGCAGCGAAATCGTCCAGTCTGGGGGTCATAGAAGTCTCCGCGATAAAGTTCGAAGCAGGGGCGATGCTCCGGCTGGTAGCCGCTTTGCGGCAGCCAGACACCGAACAGCTGGTCCCATGCGGCGGTGATCTCAACCGCGTCGCCGTCGAAGGCGCAGGTGGCGTGTTTGCCGCCGGGGATCTCCGTGACGTTCACGTCACCGTCCACGGTGATCTCATCGGGGATGACCACGGCGGCGTCATAACGACACTTTGTCGACTCGGTCACCTTGGGATCGTCGTGCGTGATGCCCAGACAAACCCGATCGGACGGCCACAAATCGCGCGCCTGCGCCCACACAACCAGCCGCTGCCACAGCTGCGGAATGCTGCCAGCGGCGCCGTACGGTCCGACGTTACGAAGATAAGCCACGCGATAGGACGGTAGTTGTTTCACGGTTGTCTTCATCTGATTTTCCTCGTCGATGCAGGCGTCATTGCCCGACACAAACGAAGGTAATGGACCGTCGGCCAGCGCTGCTTTGCCGTCGTTGCGTTTCGCTTGACCCAGGTTGCGATCCGCTTTGCCATCCTTGCGAAGATCGCGATGGCCGCCTCCGCGCCAGTCCGACGCGTTCATTCCGAATCGTTCCTTGAACGCGCGGGCGAAAACGCTGGCCGATTGAAAGCCGTTTTCCAGGGCGATGGTCAGGATGTCGACGTGCGGGCGGACGATCAGCTGGCTGGCAGCGGATTCCAGGCGTGTGCGCTGGATGAATTCGCGCAGGTTCTCGCCGGCGATCGCCTTGAACACCCGATGAAAATGGAACGGCGAAAAAGCCGCCACCGCCGCCAGTGCTCCCAGTGTCAGCTCGTCGCTGCGGTGGTTCTGGATGTGGTCGATGACGCGGTTGACGCGCTTTTCGTACTCTGCACGGTGGTGATCTTTCGGTTTCACGTGGCGGAAAGCTAACGCGCTCGGCGCCTCGATAGCCAGCGTTGCGGCTCCGGAACCTGGTTGCAAAGCCGCCGCGACAACACGTCGGACCGCGCTGGCCGTGACAAAGACCGGCTGTGGATCATTCCGGTGATTCGCGGGCCTCGAAGGGAACAGCGAGGGCCGCAGCGACGACGCCTTTTCAAACCCGCGCGGTTCGGCGCAAGATAGGCCGATGTTTCGCGTCCACCACCTGTTTCTGGCTGGTTTTGTCATCGCAGGTTGTAGCGGGGGCGCCGGTGGTGGCGGTGCGGGTCTGGGCGGCGCCGGCGGCGCGAGCGTTGGTTCAGGCGCCGGCGCCGGCGGCGCGATCGGCAGCGGCGGCGCCGCGCCAATGATCGATGCCGGGCTGGACGTCGCCCAGCCCGATGCGCCGGCCGATCCCATTTCCACCGTGTCCGAGGGTGGGGCCGCGCCCGAGACTGCGGACGCGCCCGCCATCGATGGCGCGAACGCGTCGTGTCCGGCGGGCGCGCTGCTCTGCGACGACTTTGAAATGTATGCCGCGGGCGGAAGTCCGGCGCCGAACTGGACCACCGATCTGATGGGCGGGACGGTCCGCGTCGACACCAGCAAACCGTTTGCCGGCAAGCAAAGCATTCACATCACGGCGGACACGAACGTCACCAACCTGCTGCAGATCATCAAGCAGGGGCCGCCCGTCTTTCCGCTGCCCGGCAACATGTTCTACGGCCGGATGATGTACTGGCTGTCCGAGATGCCGCCCGATCACACCAACGTCATCCAGGCCAGCGGCACACTACCGGGATCGACCCAGGTGGCAAAATATGCTTACGGCTTCAAGTACAAACGGCTGATGGCCGGGTACACGATTCGACCACGAGAAACCGATCCACCCACCGTCGACTGTGGCGACACCCCGGCGATGGGCGGTTATCCCGAGAAGAAATGGATCTGCCTGGAATGGCAGTTCGACGGCAGCAAGGACGAGATGCACCACTGGGTCGACGGCCAGGCCGAGCCCGAGGTCGACGTGGTGAAGACCGGCGGCTGCAGCGAAGGCGGCCCCGCCCCCGCGAATGGCCGCTGGCAAGCGCCCGTGTTCGACAAGATCATGATGGGGTTCTACGCGCACCCCTACGCCACGCCGGTCGAGGTCTGGATCGATGACGTGGCGATCGGCACGCAGCGCCTCGGCTGCCCGCCAGCGCCCTGACGAGAACGGCGAGAACAAACAGCGCCGCGCGAGTCACCCCGGCGGCCGCGGTTGCCCCCAGACCATCGCGTACCGGGGGCGCAAACCACTCCGTAGAGGATCGCGTCTGCCCCTGTCCCCCTCCGATGGTGATGTGACCATCGCCGGGCCGCTGTATTGCCAGCCTGCAAAGTCGCCTATCGCAGCCGGCTCGTCCTCAGCGATGGGCGGAATCTCAGCGACGGACGGAGCCGACAGATCCGCGCGGTGGGCATTCGTGAGGTGACGCCAAGGAAAACCGCCGCCGAAATATCGGGCCAGATCGACGCCGAATTTGCACACCATTTTGTCAATCCGACGCTGCTAGAGACCGCATCGGTCTCGACTATTTCGGCAGCATGTTCTGGAAGTCGGCGATCCACTGGCCGCCCGCCTTCGGCCAGCCGTGCGTTGTATTCGGTGCGAACGTCGCCTGCGACGAGATGCAGTAGCGCACGGGGTTCTTCGTGCAGCCGTCCCAATCCATGCAGCGAACGTCGACTTTACCCATCATGTATGCGGCCAGCATATCGGCCTTGTTTTGCGTGTACGCCGCCGGCGGCGTCGTCGAGCAGCCGTTGCGCGTGGCGAACATGATCGGCGTCTTCACATCGACATCGTCTCCGGAGTACGGCTCGTTCGCGCCCTGCGTGAGCAGCACCGGCGGCGTCCCCTTGCAGTTCATGGTGACGCCCTGGTCGACGACCCCCGACACCACCGTCACCTGCCACAGGGTATCGCCATCGAGGCAGGCGATGTGTTCGATGAACTGGGCGCCCGAGCTGACGCCGGCGATGAAGATGCGCGCCTCGTCGACGCAGTACTCGGTCTTCATGACGTTGAGGACGTCGTGATAAAATTGCAGGTTCTCCCCCAGCGGTTGCGGCTGGCCCTCCCAGCCCTGCGACAGCGATTTCATGTAGACCGTGATCTTCAAGGCGGAGCCGGCAGCGACTTCAAGAACGGCACCGGTGTTCGCGGTCATGAAGGCAGCAATCGCCCCTGTGCACGGCCAGCGATGTTCGCGTTTGCCACCGTCGATGGAAACAAACCCACGCAGCTGTTCGGCGTCCCCGCACCCGAGCGTCCATCGCTTCCCACGCACCGCTGCTGATGCCACCCATGGTCTCCCTGTCGAGATCCACGGAGAAGTGCGAGACAATCGGCAATTTTCGGGCGGCTCGTCAATGGATTAACGTCGGCGCATTGGGCGTGCTACGCGTAAGGTGCGCGGACCACCCCCCCGAAGAGGTCTCGCCAGAGTTCCCGAGGGGCTGGTCTTCGCGCCACACTCGGAAACGCTAGCGGGGCGACCGGCTGCGCACTCCCTGGTCACTCTCTCATCATCAGGACTCCCTCATGCCTGACGAACGGTCCGCCACTACCTGAAATCTTGAGCGGGAGACGGGACTTGAACCCGCGACGTCCACCTTGGCAAGGTGGCACTCTACCACTGAGTTACTCCCGCGAAGTCGGGCAACGTCTTAGGTTAGAAGGCGGCTTCTGTCAACGGTGGATGCCTCTGGCCGGCGAAAATAAAAAAGCCCCGGCGAGGTGCCGCCGGGGCCTTGATGAGAGCAGCTTCGAGGGAAGCCGGACGCGTTACTCGAGCTCGTTGGTGATGATGGGGGCCTTGCTGCCGCTGACGTCGCCGTTGCCGTCGACCAGGCCGACCCGCTTGAAGTCAGAGGTGGTGCCGTTGCAGTCCAGGTCGCCAGTCACCTCGGCGGTGAAGGTCGCGGCCGAGCTGGTGCCGGTGCTGGTGTAGTGCGGCAGGTACAGGTGCGGGTCAGGCAGCGAGAACTGCAGGGCGACCCACTCAGGCGCCTGCCAAGCGACGGCGCCGCCCGGGCACTTGCCGGTGTCCATGCAGCCGCACTCCTTGGCGGCTTCCAGCGTGGCGGCCTTGCCCAGCGACGGGAACTGCTTGGGCACCGCGGCGCCCGTGTTGTCGGTGTGGTCGGTCTCGAAGTAGGTGACCGAGCCAGCCCACATCTTGTTCAGATGGCCCACCGCCTCGGCAGTGCGCGAACGCTTGATGTACTTCGAGAAGGCCGGGATGGCCACTGCCGCCAGGATGCCGATGATGGCGACGACGATCATCAACTCGACCAGCGTGAAACCCGACTGACGCTTGCGAATGAACATGGCTGATTCTCCTTTGAGGTGCGATTCCGCCCGCCGTCCATCGGCGGGTGGCTTGTTTTGCTTGAAGCCTGCGTCTCCGGGTAATTGCAGCCGATGTGCCAGCGACGCCGCCGCAAGAAACCTGCGTTTTCCAGCCGCCCATCGCTGTTTCTTCCCAGAATGGGCACCCGCCCCCGTCCGTCCTGCCCAAAAACGTCAGGCCCACATCACCCGACGACTCGCGCACCTCCGACACATCAGAGTCGCCGTTCCGATCCAGGAGGCCGAGCTCCGCCCGGCCGGCTCACCTTGGAGAGCAGTCCGCTGGGGGGCGACAGGGGAACTGGTCCCCCCGCGCAGCGACCGTCAGCGAGCGATCACTTGCCTTCGTTGAACGTGACCAGCGACGTACCGACGCTGGACAGGGCGAAGATGGTGACGTCGTTCGGATAGCCGCCGACGCCGGTCAGGTTGCAGGCCGCCAGGCTGTAATACCAGGGCGCGACGGTGTTGGCGCCGATCAGCAGCGAACCATAGGTCAAGCCGCTGGTGGCGCTGCCGGCGGCGCCCGCATTGGTCAGGTATGTGCAGTAAAGCTTCTGATCGCGCGGCCGCAGACCCACGGTCTGCCAGCTGGTCGGCCACAGGGTGGAGTCGGCGATGCTGACCCAGGTGCGCGCCGATTCCAGGGCCGCGCTGCCGGCGGCCTGCGGATAGAACGCCGTCGACGCTTCGTCGGGGCTGGGCAGGTCGGGCTTGTTATCGGATCGCAACGGTAGAAACCCGGCGAACTCGAGTTTGTACAGCTGCTCCTTGCTGGTCATCTCCGACAGCATGGCCACCGCCTCGGCCGAGCGGGCGCGGCCGATGTACTTCTTGAACCCGATGATGGCCAGGCTGGCCAGGATGCCCAGGATGACCACGACGATCATCAGTTCGACCAGAGTGAACCCGCGCGCACGTCGCATCGCTTTATTGTAAAGCAAATCGGAAAACTACGCGCGTACGAAAACCGCCACCACTTCGACGTGGTGGGTTTGCGGCATCAGATCCAGGGCCAGGGCGCGCGCCAGACGAAAGCCGCCGGTGGCGATCCGACGCGCGTCGCGCGACAACGTCTGGGGATCACACGACACATACACGATGCGACTTCGCGCCTGTTGCGCCACCGCCAGATTGAGCGCATCGCCACCCTCGCGCGGCGGATCCAGCAGCACCAGATCAATCGGCAGGTCACAGTTGGTCACCGCCGACGCCATCTTGGGCGCGCCCAATCCCCAGGTCGCGGCCGGCACGGCCAGGCGGCCGCGATCGACGGCGGCGGGATCGGCCTCGAAGGCGCGCACGCTGGCGGCGCGGGCGACGAGATGACGGGTGAAGTTGCCGCTGCCGGCGTACAGCTCGACGACGTGACCGGGCGACGCCCCGACGGCGTCCAGCACGGCGGCCACCAGCACGGCGTTGGCTTCGTGCCCGACCTGCGCGAATCCACTGGCCGACGCCGGCAACGGTGACGAGGCGGGCTCGGCGACGTTCACGCTGGCCTGTCCGTGCGTGGGCTTGCCCGCCAGGCTCAGGCCGACCACGCCGCCCGCCTGCAAGCGATCCCACTCGCGCCGGGCGTACGCGGCGCCGGCGCCGTCCACCCGAGCCACGTCAATGCAAACACCGTCGGCCCCTGCCTGCACATCGATCTCGCCACCGTCGGGCAGCCGCGTCCCCAGCGCCCGCACCGCGGAAAGAGCGCGCGCCAGTCTTTCGGAGACCAGCGGACACGCGGGCACGTCGACGATCTGGTGCGAACGCCGCTCGCGAAAGCCGACCCGCCCGCCACCCACGGCCAGCTTGACCCGATCGCGATAGCCGAACGGCCGGCTGGCGGCGATCACCGGAGGGATGGAGATTCCCAGCGCGCGCTCGACGATCACCTTCTTGGCGGCGTGCTGGGCGGCCATGCTGACGTGTTGCCACTGGCAACCGCCGCAGGTGCCGAAAAGCGGGCAGACCGGCGCCACCCGATCCGGCCCGGGGTTTTCGATCGACAAAAGCTCGCCCCAGGCGACTCGCCCCTGGGCGCGCACAATGCGGGCTCGGACCCGCTCGCCCGGCGCGGCCAGCGGCACGAAGGTGACCCGGCCGTCATCATCACCAGTGGCGGCTTCGCCATCAGCCGCGCCGCGCTGCCGTCCCACCCCATCGCCGCCCGGAGCCAGCGATTCAATGTCGACGAAGACCCCGTCCGTCATCTGTCACCCGTGCTCGCAGCGCCGCCGCCGCGGCGGCCTAGGGGAAAAGCTGGGCGGCGCGTCCGCGCTCCAGAATGAAATCGAAATCGCCCGAAAGCTGGCCTTCGAACTCCGACATCGGGATGGGCAGGTTGGTCATCATGGCGCTCACGCGTCGCTCGTCGTCGAAGGTCAGGTTGAACGTGGCGCGCAGGCGGCTGCCAAAGTCGACCTTGAAATCGCCGCTGATCGGATCGCGCATCTCCGCCGGGATAGCCGGCTGAGGTACGTTGCCGAAATCCTGGAACTCGATCCACGAACCGGTGATGCCGTCGCCCACCACGCGGGCATAATTGCACGAGTAGAGCAGCGACAGCGACGACCGCATCTGCATCAGCGGACCGATGTTGATGCGCGGGTGATCGGCCAGCGCGGTGCCGCCCTGCCCGCCGGTCCAATCGCACCATCCGCCGGTGGTGTCCCATTGCGGCACGCCGCCCATGGTGCGCCCGCGGATGCAGCGGGCGATCTCGTACGTGCTTTCAATGTCGAAGTACAAGGTGTCGTTGACCTCGACGCCGTTACCGTTGCGGGCCATGCGCAAGGTCAGCCGGTTGTCGGCGATGTTGGCGCGCGAGATGTCGTCGATGGGCTCGCCGGCGAAGAAGGTCGGCGACAGGTCAAATGCCTTCGGCGTGTCGACCGATCCATAATCGGTGCTCTTCGCGCAGTCGAACGTCGTGCAGCTGCAGCTGAAGACGTACAGGTTGCCGGTGGCGGTTCCCACGCCGCTGCCCACCGTGCAGCCGGCTGTACCGATGGTCAGCGCCGCGCACGCCAGCAGCGCCGCCCGCGCGCGACCGCCGCCCGTCACGTCAGCCCTCGCAACCGCACCGGGCTGCCGCGGGCGGCGCCGGTCAGGCGAGCCGCCGAACCGTTGCGCAGGGCGATCTCCAATTGGCCTCCGCTACCGATATAGGCGACCAATCGGTTCGGTTCAACGTCCGAAAACGTGCGGGCCAAAACCGGGTGAAACCGCCCCTCGCCGCCTTCCAGCTCGACCTCGACGTCGGCGTTGGGACCGCCAGCGGCCAGCTGTAGCAGCTCGGCGGTGATGGACGAGATCAGGTTGCCGAAGGCGTCGACGTGGATGATCGATCCCTCGACGTGATCGCCCAGGTGGCGCAACGTCGGCGCATCAAGCTGGACGATCTCGGGCAGCACGGGCCCGGCGTCGGCGGCGCGGGCGCCGGCGGCCAAGCGACCGGCGGCAGGCGCGAAGATGTCGCGGCCATGAAACGTCGGGCTGACATGGGCCCGGCGAAAGTCCGGCGCCTCGATGCGAAACGCCTGCCGCGGCGGCGGCGCGGCCAGCGACAGCACGCCGTTGTCGGGGCCGATGAAGAAACTGCCGCCCGCTTCGATCACCACCCCGGCCCGCGGCGAGCCGACCCCCGGGTCGACCACGGCGACGTGAATCGTGCCGGGCGGAAACAGCGGCGCGGCCTGCGCCAAGGCCACCGCTCCCGCCACCACGTCCTGGGCGGCGATGCCATGGGCAACGTCGACCAGCGTGGTGTGCGGAGCCAGCGACAGCACCACGCCTTTCATCGCGGCGATGTATCCGTCGGAGAAACCAAAGTCGGTGGTGAAGGTCACGATGGGCATGGCGAAGCGGCGGGATTATCTCACCGCCGTCGGGGTGGCGCCATTGCCGGCCAGATCGCCGCACAATCGACTCGGCGTCGATCTCGGATAGAATTCGCGCCGCATGGACAAAACAGTCGCCAGCGCCGACGACGCCGTCCGCGAGTTGCAGGACGGCGCCACGTTGATGGCCGGGGGATTCGGTCTTTGCGGCATCCCGGAGAACCTGATCGCCGCCATCCGCCGCCGCGGAACCAAGAACCTGACCGTCATCTCCAACAACTGCGGCATCGACAGCAAGGGCCTGGGCCTGCTGCTGGCGAACGGGCAGGTGAAAAAGATGGTGGCCAGTTATGTCGGCGAGAACAAGACCTTCGAACGCCTGTTTCTCGACGGGAAACTAGAGGTCGAGCTGGTGCCGCAAGGCACGCTGGCCGAACGCATCCGCGCCGGCGGCGCCGGCATCCCGGCGTTCTTCACCGCCACCGGTTACGGCACGCTGGTGGCGGAAGGAAAAGAGACGCGCGATTTCGAGGGCCGCATGTACGTGCTCGAACGCGCCCTGACCGCCGACCTGTCCATTGTTAAGGCCTGGAAGGGCGATCGCTTCGGCAACCTTGTCTACCGGAAGACCACCCGCAACTTTAACCCCATGGTGGCCACCGCCGGCCGCATCACCATCGCCGAGGTCGAAGAACTGGTGGAACCCGGCCAGCTGGACGCCGATCAGATTCACACCCCCGGCATCTACGTCCAGCACGTGCTGAAGGGCGCCGCCTTCGAAAAGCCCATCGAACAGCGGACCGTCCGCAAGAGGAGCGCCTGATGCCGGCCTTGACGCGCGACCAGATCGCCCAGCGGGCCGCGCGCGAGCTCGGCGACGGAATGTACGTGAACCTGGGCATCGGCATGCCGACGCTGGTGGCGAACTTCATCCCGCCCGACGTCGACGTGATCTTGCAGTCGGAAAATGGCCTCCTCGGCATCGGGCCGTTTCCGCTGGAAGGCGACGAGGATCCGGATCTGATCAACGCCGGCAAGCAGACGGTCACGGAGATCCCGGGCAGCGCGTTCTTCTCGTCGGCGGAGTCCTTCGCCATGATCCGCGGCGGCCACATCGACTGCGCCATCCTGGGCGCCATGCAGGTGGCCGAGACCGGCGATCTGGCCAACTGGATGATCCCCGGCAAGATGGTCAAGGGCATGGGCGGCGCGATGGATCTGGTGGCCGCCGCCAAGCGCGTGGTGGTGATGATGGATCACGTGGCGAAGGGCGACGAGAAGAAGATTCTCCGCCGCTGCACGCTGCCGCTGACCGCGCTCAAGGCCGTGCACCGGATCATCACCGACCTGGCCGTGATCGACGTCGGCCCGCACGGGCTGGTGCTGCTGGAGCGCGCGCCCGGCGTCTCGGTCGAGGAGGTTCAATCCAAGACCGAGCCGACACTGGCCACCACCGGCGTTGTTCCGGAGATGACGTTCTAGATCGCCTTCGCCTTGCCGATGAAACGTCGAGACGGTCGGGACGCGGACGACTATCAGACGGCGGCGGGCATTCCGCTGCAGCCGTTCTATCGCCCCGAATCACTGGCGCAGCAATTGCCGCCGTTCGATGAAGCCCGCGATCTGGCCGAGCCCGGACAGTTTCCTTTCACGCGCGGCCTTCACCCCACCATGTACCGTGGGCGCCTGTGGACCATGCGCCAGTACGCCGGCTTCGGCACGGCGGAGGAATCCAACCGTCGCTACAAATTCCTGCTCGACGCCGGACAGACCGGTCTTTCGGTGGCCTTCGATCTGCCGACCCAGATGGGCCGCGACGCCGACCATGCGCTTTCGCGCGGAGAGGTCGGACGCACCGGCGTTTCCATCGGCACCGTCGACGACATGCGCACGCTGCTGGACGGGCTGCCGCTTGATCGCGTATCGACATCGATGACCATCAACGCCACCGCCGCCACCCTGTTGTGTCTTTACGTCGCCGTGGCCGACGAGCGCGGCGTCGCCCGCTCGGCATTGCAGGGCACGATCCAGAACGACATCTTGAAGGAGTACATCGCCCGCGGCACGTACATCTATCCGCCCGGACCGTCGATGCGTTTGGTGGCCGACACCTTCGCCTTCTGTCGCGACGAGCTTCCGCGCTGGAACACCATCAGCATCAGCGGCTATCACATCCGCGAGGCCGGCAGCGACGCGGTTCAAGAGGTGGCCTTCACGCTGGCCGACGGCATCGCCTATGTGCAGGCGGCCGTCGATCGCGGCTTGCCGGTCGACGAATTCGCCCCGCGCCTGTCCTTCTTTTTCAACGCCCACGCCAACCTGCTGGAAGAGGTGGCCAAGTTCCGGGCGGCGCGCCGGCTGTGGGCGCGCACCATGCAGCAACGTTTCGGGGCCAAGGATCCGCGCTCGCTGATGCTGCGCTTTCACGCCCAGACGGCGGGATCGACGCTGACCGCGCAGCAGCCGCGCAATAACATCGCCCGCACCACCATCGAAGCGCTGGCCGCCGTGCTGGGCGGCGCGCAGTCGGTGCACACCAACGGCTTCGACGAAGCGCTGTCCTTACCGACCGAGGCGGCGGCGGCGCTGGCCCTGCGCACGCAGCAGATCATCGCCCACGAATCGGGCGTGCCCGGTGTCGTCGATCCGCTGGGCGGCGCCTACGCCGTCGAGGCGCTGACCACCGAGATTGAAACCCGGGCGGCCGTTCTGATCGCCGAGATCGATCGCCGCGGCGGCATGGTGGCCGCCATCGAGCAAGGGTTTCCCCAGCAGGAGATCGAACGCCGGGCCTTCGAACATCAACGCGCCGTCGAGCAAGAAGCGCGCATCATCGTGGGGCAGAATGCCTACACCGACGAATCGGACGCGGCGGACGCCACGCCGCTGCACCACCTGGACCCGGCGCTGGAAAAGGCGCAGGCCGCCCGCGTGGAACGGTTTCGCGGCACGCGGGACAACTCCGCCACCACTGGCGCATTGGGCGCCTTGCGCGAAGCCGCTCGAGGGCGCGAGAACCTGTTGCCGCGCATCCTGGCCGCGGTCAAGGCCCGCGCCACCCTGGGCGAGATCGCCGACGCCTTCCGGGACGTCTTTGGCGAATACCGGCCTGTCCTGTAACGCCGCCGAAACAAAGTCTTTTCTATTTGCCTGAGGGGGCAAAAGCATCTACCGTCATTGGCTGCTCGCCTACGACGCATCCGGGGGGAAGAGGTCGCGATGACGAAATCAGATCTCATCGACATGTTGTGCGAGACCGAGAAGATGCCCAAGGGCCGGGCAGAACTGCTCATCAACGCCATCTTTGATTGCATGGAAGCGGCGCTGCGAAACGGCGACCGCATCGAGATCCGCGGATTCGGCAGCTTCGAGATCCGCAGCTACCGCGCGTACGAAGGCCGCAATCCGCGCACCGGCAGCGCGGTCAGCGTCAAGCCCAAGCGCCTGCCCTTCTTCAAAGTCGGCAAAGAATTGAAAGAGCGGGTGAACGTGGCGGCGACGAAGGCGGCAGTGGCGAAGGCCGCCGCGCTGATGGCCAAGACCGGCGCCGCGCCGGCGGCGGCCGCGGCGGTCGCCAACCCGACAACGCCGGCCGGCACCGCGTCTTCGACGACGACCACGACGACGACAGCAACGTCATCGTCGTCGGGCGGTTCTTCGTCGAACGGTTCGTCGGGCGGCGAGCAGATCAACTGATCAACTGAACTGATGGGCGGCTCGAATCAGGCGCGCGCCGCTTACCAGGCGTTCGAGACGGCCCAGGCCGGCAGGTTCGCGCTGAGGCGCCGCAAACGGCTGGGCGCGCGCAGGGCATGGCGGGCCAGCGCGCCCACCAGATCGCCGCTGCGATCGGCCAGCACCATCGAACCGGACACGCGCGCGGCATAAAGCTCTTGCATGCGGCGATCGAACATCACCAGCGACAACCACAGACGACTGCCGCGCGGCGAGCCATACAGCAGCGACGCCAGCCGGCGATCAAGGGCCAGCTCGCGCCCGACCACCGCGCGACGCACGGCCTGCCGGTAGCCCGCGAAACGAAAGTCCTTGGTGCCGAGCGCCTTGATGATGGCGTCGGCGGCGACGATCCCTTGTTCCAGACCAACGGCGATCCCTTCGCCGGTCAAGGCATCGATGCCGGCGGCGTCGCCCACGCAAAGGATGTGCGGCGCCGCGATCTTCGCCCGCGGATCGTAGGCCCAGGCTGGCCAACCGCGGGCGGCGTCGCCGACCTCGATGCCGTAGCGACGCAACGATCGACGCAACAGATCCTCCAGCGCGCCTCCCGACAGTCGCTGCGACGGATAGTGCATGACGCCCACGTTCACCAGGCCGCCGGCGACCGGGAACAGCCACACGTAACCGCGCAGTCCTTCGACCATCGGTGAAAAGTCGTAGATCATGCAGCGTCCGAAGTCGCGCGTCGCCGGCAGCTCGGCGCGAAACAGACGCAGCGGGCGAATGCTGGCGCCCTCGCCCACCAGCGCCTTGCGCACGCGGCTGCCGGCTCCGTCGGCGCCCACCAGCACGCGCGCGCTGCCCAGCCGACCGGAGGTGGTCTTCACCCGCACCAGGCCAGCCCGCTCATCGACGGTGAACTCGGCCACGCCTTCGCTTTCCAGGACCGAGATGCCGCGCTCGCGCGCTTGCGCCACCAGATCAGCGTCGAACTCTTCACGGCGGACCACGTCGACGGGCCGCTGCAAACGCACGTCGCGCTCCAGCTTGCCGAAGATGATCCGCCCTTCGTCGCAGGGAACCAGCGGTACGCGCACCTGCAGGCCCAGCGCATCCAGCGCGGAGCGGGCGTGTCCGGTCAAGCCGCCGCCGCATGGTTTTGCGCGCGGGAAGCGCGCGCGGTCGAAGACCACGATGCGCCCCACCAGCCGGGGATCGCGATTGACCAGGGCAATCGCCGTGGCCACGCCAGCCGGCCCGGCGCCGGCGATCACGACATCGGCGGACATCTTTTATTACGATCGCGCAAGGCTGGGCGACCTGTCCAGCCTAAAGACAGCGGACTTCTACAGGCTGGCGGTGGCGGTGCCCTGCACGGTGACCGTGACGCCTCCCGACGGAATCGGCGAACCCGACGGAATCACAACGGTGGTGGTGGCGATGAAGTTGAACGGCGTTCCGAAATGATGCGCGTGGTCGGCGAATGCCGACGCACCGTTCGGATCCAGCACCACGTCGTCCGTCCCCGACCCATTGGCGGGGATGGTCTTGGTCGTTCCGAACTTTTGCGCCCCGTCGCCCGGCGCGGTGGTGACGCCGTCATTGGCGATGTAAAGGTCGATCGGCGGCAGATCGACGTTCAGCGTGCTGGCATAGGTGTACGTGATCTTGCTGATGGTCACGTTGATCAGCGACTGGTTCGAAAAGCTGCTCAGCGCCGGAACCTCCATCTTGAGATCAACCGGCTGCGCCAGACTGAGCGGCACGTGCAGCGTGCACAAGGCGCTGTCGCAGGTGATCATGTTGACGCTGCAGTCGGGCGCCGGTGCGGGCAGACTGCAGCAGTCGGCGACCGCCTGACCGTCGCCGCAGGGCACGGCGGGCAGATCGCCGCTGGGGAGGTGCCACGCCGCCGTGTCAAAAGCGAAATCCTTCGGCGGCAGGTTGAACGACGTCCGCAACAGATCCTTGCTGATCAACCCGCACCCGACGGCGCTGGCCATTGCCGCACCCAAAACCGCGACCGCGACATAAGACACCTTGAAGCGCATCCCGTAATTTTATCACCGGAAGATGCCCGCTGACAGGACCGCCTGCGCTGCGGTGTAGGGATCGACGGTGCGGGCGGCCAACTGCTCGACCACCGCGCCCAGCGGTCCCGGCAATGCCGCGGTGCCCAGCGCGCCGTCGATCAGACGCCTGGTCATTTCAGCCAGGATCGCTGTTAACTGGGCTTGCGCTTGCTGGCGTCGGCGGGCGCTGCGAGCGGCGTCGGGAAGGTGGCGCCGTTCATCGAGCGCGGCGCAGAGCGCGTCCAGGCCTTCGCCGGTGGCGGCCACCGCGCGCAGCAACGCCACCGCCGGCGTGCGCACCGGGCGCGCCAGATCCAGCATGACGGTGAGATCTTTCAGCGTACGGTCGGCGCCCTCACGATCGCCTTTGTTCACCACCAGCACGTCGGCGATCTCCAGGATGCCGGCCTTCAAGGCCTGCACGTCGTCGCCCAGGCCGGGCGCCGTCACCACCACCACCGTGTCGGCGGCGGTGATGACGTCGATCTCGTCCTGGCCTACACCGACGGTCTCGATGATCACCACGCCGAACCGAGCGGCATCCAGCGCCGCCGCCACGTCCGCGGTGGAACGCGACAGCCCGCCCATCTGCCCGCGGGTGGCCAGCGAGCGGATGAACACGTCGCCGTCCGTGGCGTGGCGCTGCATGCGGATGCGATCGCCCAGCAGCGCGCCGCCGGAAAATGGGCTGGACGGATCGACCGCCACCACGCCGACGCGCAGGCCGCGCGCCCGATAGCGAGTGATGAGGCCGTCGACCAGCGTCGATTTGCCGACGCCGGGGTTGCCCGTGATGCCGATGATCTGCGCTTGTCCGGTGCGCGGGTACAGCGCGCGCAGATCGTCGCGCGCGGCCGGCAGACCGTCGTCAAGGTCGCGCAGCAACTGGGCCAGCGCGCGCGGCTCGCCGCCCAGCACGCGCTCGACCCGGGTGGCGGCGGCCACGTCAGTGGCCCGCCGACGCCTTCAGGATCTCGCGGGCGATCACCATCTTTTGCACCTCGTTGGTGCCCTCGCCGATCTCCGCCAGCTTGGCGTCGCGCAGATACCGTTCGACGTCGAACTCGCGCGTGTATCCGTAACCGCCGTGAATCTGGATGGCGTTGTTGCAGGCGCGCATGGCGGCGCGCGCGGCGAAGTATTTGCCCACCGACGATTCCAAGGTGGTGCGCACCTTTCGGTCCTGCATCCAGGCCGCACGCCACACCAGCAAGCGCGCCGCGTCCAGCTCGGTCGCCATGTCGGCCAGCATGAACTGGATGGCCTGGAACTCGGCGATCGGTTTATTGAACTGCACGCGCTCTTTCGCGTAGCGCTTGGACGCCTCCAGCGCGGCGCGGCCGATCCCCACCGCCCACGATCCGATACCGATCCGGCCGCGGTCGAGGATCTTCAGCGTGTCGAAGAAGCCCTGGTTGACGGCGCCCAGGCGCTGCTCGTCGGGCAGCTCGACGTCCTCCATCACCAGCTCGGTGGTGTCGGAGGCGTGCAGGCCCATCTTCTCGATGCGCTTGCCGGTGCGAAAGCCGGGCGTTCCCCTCTCGATGATGAACGCGGTCAGGCCCTTTGCTTTCAACTCGGGCGCCGTCGACGCCAGCACGACGTAGACGCTGCCGACGGAGCCCTGGGTGATGAACGTCTTGGTCCCGTTGACGATCCACTTGTCGCCGCGTTTTTCGGCGCGCGCCCGGGCCGCGCCGGCGTCCGAGCCCGACCCCGGCTCGGTCAGTCCCCAGCCGCCCAACGCCTTTCCGCTGGCCAACCGAGGCAGGTATCGCCGCCGCTGTTCTTCGCTGGCGGCCAGAAAGATGTGCCCCGTGCACAGCGAGTTGTGCGACGCCATGGTCAGACCCACCGACGCGTCGGCGCGCGCCACCTCTTCCAGCGCCACCACGTAGTCGAGGAACTTCATTCCGGCGCCGCCGTACGGCTCGGGGATCTGCATGCCGAAAAGGCCCATCTCGCCCATGGCCGGGATCAGGTCGTGGGGGAAGGTCTCTTCTTCGTCCCAGCGGCGGGCATTGGGGATGATCGCCTTCTCGCAAAAATCGCGCACCGACTTTTGCAGCAGCACTTGTTCTTCGTTCAGATCGAAGTTCATCCGGGAGGACGTCCTTTACTCAGCCTGGGTATGGCCCGATTTCTTGAAACGCTGCTCGGGCCCAGCGGGGGCGAAGACCTGCACCATCACCGTCTTTTCGCTGAACTTGATGGCGTACGGTTGGTTCTCGGGAATGTGGATGGCCTGCTCGGCGCCGAAGGCGAACTTCTCGCTGCCGATGGTGACGTGCCCGCCGCCGTTCAAGGTGAACATCAGCGACGCCGAGGCGTCGTTGACCTGGCGCGGAAACTCGGCGCCCGGCTCGGCCTCGATCACGCTCAGGCTGGCCGTGTTGCTGCCGGTGGCGGCCTCGTCGAAGAAGACCTTGGCGTGCCCCTTGGACGAACCGCCCGGAAGCGGCACCGCCTTGCCAGTCGAGGCGACGGTGAAGTGCGCACCGGCGGGCGCGCGGGCGTGGGCGGCGTCGCGAATCACATCGAACGCGGCGCGGCCGCGGGCATCACTGGCGTCGCGGTAGACGCGCTCTGGCCCCAGCGGCGCGAAGACTTGCAGCATAGACACCGGCGACGTGCGCACCATGTTCTCGATGACGTGAGGCATGCCGGGCGGAATGAACACCGCCGTACCTTCGCCGATTTTTTCGGGCGCCGTCCCCGGCGGTCCCAGGAGGCGGGCGTGCCCGGCCAGGATGTACAAGATCTCCGCGCCCGGGTGCCGGTGCATGGCGATGCGGTTGGCGGGCGAGAGGGTCAGCAGCGACATCGACGCCTGGCGCGCCCGCATGGTCGCCTCGTCGATCAACACCTTCACTGAGAACGGCGGCGAGGCCGCCCCGCCGCCGTGGTGCCTGGCAGCCGCCGGCCCGCGCACCGGCGCATCGGCGGCCTTCAACGTCCACTGCGCCATCTGGCCTTCGAAGGTCAGCGGCACGATCACCTTGCTGCCGGCGTCGATGCCCACCATGGTCCAGGTCTGCGCCACCTCCTGCAGGCAGGCCAGTAACACCGGCGATTTCACTTCGTCGGCGGCTGGCTCGGCGCCGGTGATGCGGCCACCCTCGCCGACGTCGACCGCCAGCTCCAGCTTGCCCGCCACGTCCAGCGTGTCGGCCAGAGCCTTTTCAAAACACCGGTGCACCTCGGCGCCGTGCGCAACCAGCGTCGACTGCAAGATCGCGGCAACGCGCCCTTCTTCGGTTTGCGGCTGAGCGTTGGCCCGGGCCAGCGGCGCGCCCAGCAGCACCAGCAACGCCAAGATCGCGCCCGCAGTCTTGCCACGGGAACTGACCGTCGTGCCCTGCGCGACGACACGTCTCACGCCGCCGCTCCTTCCAGACGGGGCCGCAGATCGCGTTCAATCCAGTCGACGATGGCCTGGGTCGACGACCCCGGCTTGAAGATCTCCGCCACCCCCAGCGCCTTCAGCGCCGCCACGTCGTCGTCGGGAACGATGCCGCCGCCGAACACCACGATGTCGCCCACGCCCTGGGCGCGCATCGCCTCCATCACCGCCGGGAAATGGGTCATGTGCGCGCCCGACATGATCGACAGCCCGACGGCGTCGACGGCTTCCTGCATGGCCGTCGCGGCGATCATCTCGGGGGTCTGGTGCAGGCCGGTGTAGATGACCTCGTACCCGGCGTCGGCCAGGGCCCGGGCCACCACCTTGGCGCCGCGATCGTGGCCGTCCAGGCCGGGCTTGGCCACCAGGATGCGGATCTTTCGTTTTTCGTCGGGCACTGCCTGTCGATGGTACCAGATCGGCGCGCCGCCGCTGCCTCCGCCGACGCGCTTGCGCCGATGGCGCCGGCGTTGTTATCTCTGCTGGACGATGTCGCTTTACGATCGCGTGCTGGGCATTCCGTTCGTGTATACCCGCATCCGTCCGCTGATCGTCGGAGGCGTCGACATGTCGCCGTCGTACCGCAATCTGGACGTCGGTCCCGACGACGTGGTGGTCGACGTCGGCTGCGGCCCGGGCGAGGCGCTGAAATATCTGTCGCGCTTCCGCGCCCTGCACGGCTTCGACACCGACCCGCGGGCGATCGCCTTCGCTCGCAAGCTGGCGGCAGGTCGCCCGGACGTCAGCTTCGAAGCGCGCGAGCTGGTGGCTGACGACCTGACCGCGCTGCAGCCCACGCGCGTGATGATGAACGGGCTCCTGCACCACCTGGATGACACGCAAGCAGTGAGTCTGCTGTCGATGTGCGCGCGCACGCCGTCGGTCAGGCGCATCGCCACCCAGGACGTCGTCTACCTGCCGGGCAAGTACGTGAGCAACCTGCTAGCCGCCCTTGATCGCGGCCAGTACGTGCGCGAGGTCGAGGGCTACCGCGCGCTGGTCGCGCAGGCCGGATTGTCCATCGCGCACGAGGAGATCATCCGCAGCCACCCGAAGGGCGGACGGGCGTTGTACCTGATCATGGCCCTCGAACGTCCGGCGACATAGCGCGAGCCTCGCGCAAAAGCTCACGGGCGATCACCAGGCGCTGGATCTGGCTGGTGCCTTCGTAAAGGGTGGTGACGCGGACGTCGCGGAAGAAACGCTCGACTGGAAATTCGCGCGTGTAGCCGTATCCGCCCAGCATTTGAATGGCCCGATCGCAAACTTCGTTCGCCCGTTCGGAAGCCATCAGCTTGGCCTGGCAGGCCTGGCGCACGAACGGCTGATCGGTCTGTTTGAGCCACGCCGCCTGCAAGGTCAAAAGCCAGGCCGCTTCGATCGCCATCGCTGAATCGGCGAGCATGAAACGGATCGCCTGCTGCTCGGCCAGCGGCGCGCCGAACTGCTGGCGCTCGCGCACGTACCGTGACGCCGTCTCCAGCGCCGCCTGGGCGATGCCGATCGAAAGCGCGGCGATGCCGATGCGTCCGCTACCCAGGCCCGCCAGCGCCACGCGCAGCCCGTCGCCCTCGCCCGACAGCCGCGCCGATGCGGACACCGCGACGTCATCAAAGGTCATGGCCATCGTCGACGAGCCGTGCTGCCCCATCTTCTGCTCGCGTTTCCCGGCCGAAAGCCCAGGCGCCGGCGTACCGAGAACAAAGGCTGAATAGCCGGGCCCGCCCATCGAAGCGCCATGGCGGGCAGCCACGATCAGCACGCCCGCCCGATCGCCGGAGGTGGTCCACAGCTTGTTGCCGCGCACGACATAGCCGTCGCCGCTGGCCGCGCGTTCGACGGTGGTGGTCATGGCGCGCGGATCGCTGCCGGCTTGCGATTCGGACAGGGCGAAGGCGCCAGCGACGGCGGCGCCGCTGCACAGACGAGGCAGATTTTCGCCGCGAGCCTGGTCGGTTCCGCAGCGGGCGATGATCTCGGCGACCATGTTGGTGACCGACATCGTGACCGCCACCGCCGCGTCGCCGCGCGCCACCTCGCGCACGGCCAGGGCCAGCGCCACCGGCCCCGCTTCCGACCCGCCCCACGCTGCCGGGACGGTGACGCCCAGCAGGCCGAGCTCGCCCAGGCGACGCATCTCCGCCTCCGGGAAGGCGTGGGTGCGATCGCGCTCCGCCGCCTGCGGCCCAAGCTCGCGCTCCGCGAAGGCGCGCGCGGTGTCGGCGATCAGCCGCTGTTCAGGATCGGGATCGAAGTGCACGCGCCCACATTAGCGCAACGTGGGCCGCCGACCACGGCCGGCCAAGCACGAGCAAACCTACGGCGAGAGCACCCCGGAGATCTGCAAGGCCACGCCGCCCTCGCTGCCGGGTTTGTCGGCGTCGACCACCAGGTGGTACTTGCCGGCGGCCAGAGCCTTCAGCGTCTGCATGCCGGTGGTCTCGGCCGCCGACGGAATGCAGGTGACCAGCGTGCCGGCGTCGCAGGCCAGCAGCACGCCGTCGTCGGTGTACACGGCCAGCACGTGGCTGCCCACCTGGGCCCATTCGATGGTGACGTCGGCCTTGGCCGGCAGCTGGAAGTCCACCACCGCGTCCTGACCGCCCGGCGCGCTGGCGCAGGTCATGTGCTGATCGTCGCCCGCCATGGTGGTCTCGACCGCCACGGATTGCAGGCTGCCGTCCAGGGGCAGCAGGCCCAGCGGTTTGTCGGGACGGCAGGCGAACTTGGCGCACAGCGGGGACGTCACGCACTTGCGATCGGCGCAATCGATGGCCCCGTCGCCGTCGTCGTCGATGCCGTTGTCGCAGATCTCCTGCACCAGCTCGCGCTCGCCGCTGAGGCTGAGGTTGACGGTGCCCTCGGCCCCCGACTGGAACGCTTCGACGATCAGGTTGTACTGGCCCGGTTGCAGGCCGGGAATGATGTACGAGCAGCCGAAAGGAATGACCTCCGGATCGGCGCAGCTCACTTCGTTGTCGTTGCAGGCATCGAGGGGCGCTACCTGCTGCGCCAGCTCGAACACCTGCGACCCGCTCTGGGTGCAGTTCACGCCCAATCCCATCGGCGAGCTGAGCGTGATGCGCACGACGCGTTCCTTGCCGTTCCCGCGGCCGCACTTCGTCTGGTACAGGTTCGACCCGGCGGTGATGTTCAGGTTGACCGATTTGACGCTGCCCACGTTCAACGTCCCCAGATCGACGTCCGGCATGCACGAGGACGCCGTGCAGTTGCCCACGCCGAAGCAGGCCGGATCGGCGCAGTCGACAAGACCGTTGCCATCGTCGTCGATGCCGTTGGCGCAGATCTCGACCATGCGGTTCTTGAAGGCCGAGATGCGCATGTCGATGCGGCCCTCCTGCGCCTGGCTGCTGGCCTTGATGATGAACAGGTAGTTGCCAGCCGCCATGTTGGTGATGGCGAACGACGAACTGCCGCGCGTCTCCAGGTCGCAGTCGATCTGGCTGGCGTCGCAGGCTTGACCCGCCGACGGCAGGTTGAACAGAGCGAAGTCATGTTGCCCCTGCTGGGTGTAATCGACCAGGATGCCGCCCGCTTCGGCCAGCGTCACGCTGACGGTGCGGTCGCCGCCGGTCGACGTGCCCGAACAGGTCGGGTGGTACCGGTTGGTGTCGGTGCGCGTGTCGACGGTGACCGACTTGGCCGGGCCATCGACGACCAGGGTGCCGACCACCACGTCGGGCATGCACTCGCTGTTGGTGCAGGCCGGATCTTTCATGCAGGTCAGATCCTGACAGTCGATCAAACCGTTACCGTCGTCGTCTTTGCCGTTGTTGCAGATCTCCGGCACCTGCGCGTTGCCCGTTGACAGCGTCACCGTGGTAGCGCCGGCGGCGCCGGGAAACGATTCGACGATCAGCCAGTACGTTCCCGCTCCCAAGCCAGAGAAAGTCTGCGTGGCGGTGGCGTTCTGTCCCGCCTGCACGCAGGTGACCGGGTTCTGATCGCACGCCTGATTGGCGCCGGCCCGGAACAGCGCCACCACGTGGGCGGCGCCCATCGGCTGCGAGAAATCCAGGCGCACGTCGGCCGGGGCGTCCAATTCGAATCGCCCCACTCGCCCGCGCCCGCCGGGCGTGGCGCAGGTGACGTATTCGTCTGGCGCCCCGCGCGTGTCCAGCGTCTTCGTCACCTTGGCGCTGTGGGTGGCCAGCGTTCCAAAGTCGACGTCCAGGCTGCACGCCGCCGTCAAACAATTGGGCGCCTTCACGCACTGCGGGTCGGCACAGTCGACCAGCTTGTCGCCGTTGTCGTCCTTGCCGTTGTTGCAGATCTCTTGGCCCATGGCCGGACGGCACGCCGGGCTGCCCAAGCAGTCGGGATCGGCGCAGTCGATCAAACCATCTCCGTCGTCGTCGAGGCCGTTGTTGCAGACCTCTTGCCCGACCACCACGCACGCCCGGTTGCCAAAGCACGCCGGATCGGCGCAGTCGGCGCGACCGTTGCAATCGTCGTCGATCCCGTTGCTGCAGTCTTCGGGATGACCGGGTGGGCAGGTGACGCTGCCGCCGCTGCCGCCGCGTCCGCCGGTCCCGCCGCTGCCACCGCGCCCGCCGGTCCCGCCGCGTCCGCCGGTCCCGCCGTTGCCACCGCGTCCGCCTGGTCCGGTGTCGCCATGATCGGCGCCGCCGTCGGTGCGACCGCCGCTGCCACCGGTGCCGAAGCGACCGCCGTCCGGACCGGCGTTGATTTGACAGTTGGGATCGGTCGGCGGGCACTGCCGCACGCTGAACAGATCAGAACGACCGCACGAAGCGGCCGCCAACGACAAGATCAAAAGTGACGACAAACGAGCGGTCAAACTCATCGCGGGGAGGCGCTGCATGAACCGCAGTTTACGCCGCCTACCCCGGCATTCGGTGTAAAAGAATGTGTGTGCCAGCCCCAGAAGTTCTCCGGATTGTGAACCCGGCCACACTGGCGGTGATCCGCGAGCTTCCCTGTCAGAATCCTGACGACCTGGCGAAAGCGGTCCAGCGCGCCCGCGCTGCCCAGCCGGCCTGGGCCTCCCTGTCGCTGACCGACCGGCGCCGCGGCCTGCGGCGGCTCACCAGACGCCTATTGGCCGACCCCGAGGCAATGGACACCCTGGTCGCCGAAAGCGGCAAACCCCGCTATCAGGCCGAACTGATCGAGCTGTTCTATACCTGCGAACTGACGCGCTTTTACACCGGGCGCGTGGGCCGGCGGGCGCTGCGCGACGACCTGCGCCACCCGCTGATCTTCGTCAACAAACGGGCCCGGGTGGTCTATCACCCGCGCGGCCAGCTGACGTTTCCTTATCGGTCGCGCACGCTGCGGTTCGTGCGCTGGTTGATGCGCCGGCTTTACGGCTGAGGCTGATCAGCCGCCGATGGTGGCTCCGGGGTGGCCGTCGACACGCGGGCGGTGGCGGACGGCGGGAACTCCAGCCATGCGCCCAGGAAGCTGATCAACACCCGCGGCGGCAAGCGATCGAACGCGGTCACCAGCAGGTCGCCGGCCTCGCTGTGTTTGTGCGCGGCAAGCAGGCTGCGGAAGGCTTGCAAGCCGAAGTCAACGTCAGTCACCCGCACCTGTAGATCCTTCGCCGCGCCCGCGCCGGCGCCGGCCGTGGCCAGCTGGCGAAGGGCAGGCGGCGTGTGCGGATCTTTGGCCGCCGCTTCCAGAATCGGCGCTAGCAGCGCGCGCGACGGTTGATCGCTGCGCGCGGCCAGGGCGCGCACGGCGGCCACCCGCACCTCGACGGCGTCGCGCTTGGCCAGCCGTCCCAGCATGGCCGCTGCCGCGGCCGTCGGCAGATGCGCCAGCTCGGCGGCCAGGGCCACGGCGATGCGCGGATCGGGATCCTTCAAAGCGCCCGGCAGCTGATCCAGCGCCAGAGCGCCTGCCGCCCGCACCATCGCCACCGCCGCCGCCGCCCGTACATCGGCCGACGGATCGTGCAGGAACGGAATCAGGCGGTAAAGCGCTGGACGCCCGCCGCCCGGATGCGCCGACGCCGACACCGCCGCCGCCCGCACCAGAGCATCGCTCTCTTTGATCAGCGCTGGCCACAGGCGATGCGCGGTCGGCTCGGACAGCGCGCCCAGCGTCTGCAAAGCCGCCGCGCGCACGTTGCCGGGCTGTTTGCCGTCGCTGGCGACGGTGGCCAGGGCCTGCGCGCATGGATTTTGTTCGGGCAAGGAATCGCCGGCATCGCGCAGCTCCGACGCCGCCAGCAGGCGCGCCGGTGCGTCGCCGCCCAGGAGACGGGGCCGCACCGCTGGACAGATGTCCATCTTCAGCGCGTGCAGGGCCGACACTGCCGTGCCGGCGGTGACCGGGAAGGCCAGGCCAGCGCGCAGGCGATCGATCTGGCGGACCTCGCCGAGGCGCGCCAGCACCGCCGCCGCCTCGACGTCGGCGACGGGATCGATGTCCCTTCGCGCCAGATAAGCCCGGGCGAAAATGGCCATCGGATCGCCGCCGGCCTTGGCGTCGATGCGCCGCTTGACCCGCAGCAAGGCTTCCTTGGTCCGCGATTGAATGAACAGGCGGGGCAGCGCTTCTTCCAGCGGATCCTCGCGCCGGATCAGCTGGCCATCGGCGCACAGGTGGCCCTCGCGGGCGAAGGTCCAGCGAAAGTGAACGATCCCGTCGTCCGAGAAAACGTTCACCGGCGGCACCGGAAATCTTTCGGCGGTGCGAACGGCGTCGACGGCGGCGCCATCAAAAGCGGCCACACCTGACGACGTCACCACGTTGGCCTCGGCGACAGTGCCATCCCAGCGCACCGCGAACAGCACCACCGCGTGCAACGACCTGTCGCCCAGCGGCCCGGCGGCGGGCGCCTGCGAAAGGCCGGCGACGAAACCTTCGGCCCAGCGCTCGTGAACGCGGGCGTGAATGGCGCGCAGATAGTCGCCTTCCGAACCGGGCACGGTGATGGCGGGCTCGGTGACGGCCTGGGGCGTGGGACCCACTGCCGGCGCCGCCTGTGCCGTGGCGGCGGCGGCGAACAGAGCAAAACCCAAAAAGAGGACCGGCACCCGTATCAGCGCGCGCGTGCGACGATCGCCAAGACGCGAAGCTTGCATAACAGGATCAACATCGGCAGGTCACGGGTGGGCCTGAACGTCGACGGCTCTGGGCGTATGCGACGACGACACCCGCCGATTCGGCGCCGGCTACTCGATCGAATAGTCTTTTTCGCCGGCGGTGACGGCGACTGGCATCCGGTTGCTGGCCGGGGGAATCGGACAGGTGGAGAAAGCGGTGAAGGCGCACGGTGGGTTGAAGGCCAGATTGAAATCCAGGATCACGGTGTCGTCGGAGCCCGGCACGTCGGCATAAAGGAACCGGCCGGCCGGGCTGGTCCCGTGATGGGTGGTCTGATCGGTGAAGACAAAAAACAACCTGGGCGGCTGTTCTTCCAGCACCGGCTCCAGGACCAGCGCGCGCTCGCCGACGGCGAAGTGGGCGATTCCCGGGACCTGGCGAGGCCCGCTCGGCCCGACATCCAGCTGATGAACGGTGGTGCGCGGCGGCTGGTAACGCTCGAAGCGCGCTTCGATCCGCCACGCTGGATCGATCGGGTAACAGGAAAGGCCGGTGAACGCCCGCAAGGCCGGCGATTCGGGATCCTTCACGCGCACGGCGAACACGTCGCCGCGTCGGTAGACCTCATAGGTGCGGCCGGCGTGGGCCAGCAAGGCCGAGCGCGCGCCCTCTTGTGGACGAAGCGCCTGGATGGTGGTGATCGGGCGGTCGTCGGAGGTGACGGCCTGACCGGGCTGGACGCGCACCTCGACCACGCCGTCGGCGTCCAGGGTCAGCGCGCCGAAGGGCAGCGGGTTTTCGCCCTGGTCCAACAAGATGCGATCGACCAGGGTCAACCAGCCGTCGGACGAGCGCAGCCGCGCCTCGCGTGCTTGACGCCACGATTGAACCGCTTTTTCATGCTGGGTCGAATCCATCCGCGCCAAGGATAGCGCCGCGGCGGCCAAAGCCGTGGCGAAGCGGGAAGAATTTCGGCTCTCCTAACATTCGAGTGGGTGTGAAACGGGCGTCTTGAAGACGGGACGGAGGATGAGCCCGGTGCAACAGAGGAAGATGAAGGCGATGAGGTTGCCGGCGTTGTGAAAGCCGTAGGCGCGGCGGGTAATCGTTCTG